>JAHECE010000124.1 GCA_024641895.1 Actinomycetales bacterium | reverse complement strand
GCTGGTCGCCCCCAAGGTGCTGGTCGCCCGCAAGGTGCTGGGGGTGCGCCGCGCCAGGATCGTTCGGATCGTCCCGCGTGGGAGCGCCCCGACCGCCCCCAAGGCGCTGGTCGCCCCCAAGGCGCTGGGGGTGCGCCGCGCCAGGATCGTTCCGATCGTCCCGATCGTCCCGCGTGGGAGCGCCCCGACCGCCCCCAAGGCCCTGATGGGAGCGTCGGCCCTGCTCGAGCGAGGGGTGCTCACGTCGAGCGGGTGGGGAGCCGGCCCGGCGAGGCTCCTGAGCCGACGTCGAGCCGTTACCGGGATGACCGCCCGGTGGAGCCGTTCCTGGGCGAAGATATCGAGGCGTCCATGCTCGACCGTGCTGCCCGAGCGCGGTTGCGAACCCTTACGAAGGACAACGCCGACCGCGTTGCGAGGCATCTCGTCGCGGCTGGGAGGCTGATGGACGACCAGCCTGAACGTGCCTACGAGCACGCGCAGGCTGCGTGCCGGAGAGCTGGGCGCGTTGACATCGTCCGGGAAGCCGTCGGGTTGACGGCCTACGCCACCGGCCGCTTCGCAGAGGCCCTCCGGGAGCTCCGTACAGCACGGCGACTCAGTGGGCACGACGCGCACCGCGCGATCGAGGCTGACTGCGAGCGCGGTTTGGGCAGGCCTGAAAGGGCGCTCGCCCTGTTCGCAGCTCCTGAGAGTGCGACTTTGGTGGTGGAGGAGCGTGTCGAGCTCGCACTCGTCGCTAGTGGCGCTCGACTCGACCTTGGAGAGCCCGATGCGGCCCTGGCAGTGCTCGAGGAGCAGGATGTGAGCGGGCTGAGTGACCCTGACCTGCTGGCGCGGGTCGCGGAGGCGAAGGCCGGCGTGCTCGATGTGCTCGACCGGCACGAGGACTCTTTGCTGGTGCTTGCTGCCGCCGGGCTGTCGGTGGACGGCGACGACGCGGTCGTGGTGCTCGACCTCGAAGACGAAGACGACCTCGAAGACGATGGTGGCGAGGACGCAGTGGCCGACCAGGTGGACCCCACAGGGGTGACGAAGGACGAGAGCCGATGACGGTCGCCGGCTCGGATGACTCCGCATGGGCGTACCTCGGCGCCACGGAAGGTCCTCTCGCACAGGAGTACGACGCCGCCCTGCTCGACCTGGATGGTGTCGTCTATCGGGGCCCGCTGCCTGTCGAGCACGCCGTCGAGACCATCGCTGCGGTGCGTGCCGGGGGTATGCGGACCGTGTTCGTCACCAACAACGCGAACCGGGAGCCCTCCACGGTCTCGGGCCAGCTGACGTCGCTCGGTATCCCTGCACTGGCCGTGGAGGTCATGACGTCGGCTCAGGCGGCGGCGGCGATGCTCCAGGCGGAGCTGCCGGCAGGCTCGCCCGTCCTCGTCGTCGGTGGGCCGGGTCTGCGCACCGCGCTCACCGACGCGGGCTTGACGCTTGTCAGCCGAGCGGATGAGTCGCCTGTGGCGGTGGTGCAGGGCTTCGCGCCGACGGTCGGCTGGGCTGACCTCGCGGAGGCGACCTACGCGATCCATGGGGGAGCGCGCTACGTCGCGACCAACCTCGACGAGACGATTCCGACAGAGCGGGGTATTGCTCCCGGCAACGGCACCCTGGTGAGGGTCGTCAGCACGGCGAGCGGCGTCGTGCCGGTCTCGGCAGGTAAGCCGCAGCCGGAGATCTTTCGTCAGGCGGCGCGCAGGGTCGGGTCGAAGCGGCCGCTCGTCATCGGGGACCGCCTCGACACTGACATCGCGGGCGCCGTTGCGGCGGGCATGGACGGACTGCAGGTGCTCACGGGAGTCAGCGACGCCCGAGCCGCCGTCCTTGCCGAAGCGCGCGACCGGCCTCGGTTCATCTCGATCGATCTTCGTGGACTGCTCGAGCCCCACCCGGCTCCCCGCCGCGAGGCCGGTGGCCGATGGGTGTGCGCGGACGCCGCCGTGCGGTTGGCGGACGGGGTCGTCGACATCGAAGACGCGGACGGCTCGCGGCACTCGATCGACTCGACGGTGCTCGGCGGAGGCGACGTCGCCCTCACGCTCGATGCCCTCCGAGCCCTCTGCTGCGCGGCCTGGGAGGCCGCCGACGGCGGCAACCCCCTGACGGGTCTGCCGCACCTGCGCGTGGTCGATGGAGGAACGGAGCCCGCGCGATAGCGTGACGGCAGAATGTGGCGCCAGACAGACCGGCACCGCCCCGCCATCACGACGTCGAAAGGAGTGCCGTGGACCCCACCCAGATGCCCGAGACCAGCCCGCTTCGCGACGGCAGCGCCGAGCCGATGCCCGATGGCCTGATCGAGGCGGACCGACTGCTGGACCGACTCCTTTCCGCCCATGAGGAGCAGGCCTCGGCTCAGCACGTCGAGGTCTTCGAGGTGGTCCACAAGGCGTTGGTTGACGCACTCGCCCAGACCGGGAGCTGACGGCGCGTGGCGCGACGGGTGCGTCTGGATGCAGAACTGGTGCGGCGAGGGCTGGCGCGCTCCCGGCAGGAGGCCGCCGACCTCATCGGTGCGAACCGAGTGCGCCTCGACGGTTCCGAGGTGTCGAAGGCGGCCACCCAGATGGACCCCGCGCAGGCGCTCCTGGTGACCGAGGCGGGCACCGAGCCCCGCTACGCCTCCCGCGGCGCCCTGAAACTCGCAGGTGCTCTTGACGCGTTGGGCGATGCGGGCCCCGCGGTCGCCGGTCGACGTGCGCTCGACGCGGGAGCATCCACGGGCGGGTTCACCGATGTCCTGCTCCGGCGCGGTGCCGAGCACGTGGTCGCGGTCGACGTCGGGTACGGCCAGCTCGTCTGGAGCCTGCAGCAGGACGCGCGGGTGACCGTTCGAGATCGGACGAACGTGCGCTCGCTGCGCCCGGAGGACGTGGGTGCACCTCCGGAAATCGTCGTCGCGGACCTGTCCTTCATCTCGCTCACCCTGGTTCTGCCCGCCCTGGTGGCCGTCGCCGACCCGGCCGCAGACTTCGTCCTGATGGTCAAGCCGCAGTTCGAGGTCGGACGGGAGCGGCTCGGTGCCGGCGGAGTGGTCCGGGAACCTGCGCTGCGGGCCTCGTCCGTACGGGGGGTGGCGGACGCTGCGCTCGCACTCGGCCTGCGGACCCTCGCCGTCGTTCCGAGCCCGTTGCCGGGTCCCAGCGGGAACGTCGAGTACTTCGTATGGTTGCGTCGCGACGCCGTCGGCCAGCCCGCCGGAGCAGAGCAGGACCTCGACGCGATGATCGCCCGGGCGATCGAGTCAGGCCCGACCGGGCCGGGAGGGACGCACCAGTGAGCCGCAGAGTCCTCGTCGTCACGCACGACGCGCGTCCGGCTGCCGTGCGGGCCGCCCAGCAGGTCGACGCCGAGCTGCGCCGGCACGGCATGACTCCCATCCATGCTCCCGGTCCCGCCGAGGCTGAGCGCGACGGCGGACCTGTGCCGGACTTCGGGGATGATCTCGAGCTCGTCATCGTCCTCGGCGGCGACGGCACGATCCTGCGGGCTGCGGAGTTCGCCCGGGGCCGCGGCGCCCCGCTGATCGGCATCAACCTCGGACACGTGGGCTTCCTCGCGGAGAGCGAGCGGGACGACGTCGAACACGTCGTGGCCCGGGCGGCCGAACGCGACTACGTGGTGGAGGAACGACTCACGCTCGATGTGTCCGTCCGCCGGCCGGACCGCGAGGAGCCGGAGGTCGGTTGGGCCATCAACGAGGCAACGGTCGAGAAGGCGGGAAGCCGTGCCCGCATGCTCGAGGTCGCGGTCGGTGTGGACGGCCGTGGACTCTCGTCCTTCGGGTGCGACGGCGTCGTCATGGCGACGCCGACCGGTTCGACCGCCTACGCCTTCTCGGCGGGGGGTCCCATCGTGTGGCCCCACGTCGAGGCTCTGCTGATGATCCCGATCGCCGCGCACGCGTTGTTCGCCAGGCCTCTTGTGGTGGGGCCGGACTCGCGCCTCGCGGTGGAGATCCTCGCACGCTCAGCCATGAGCGCCTCGGTCTGGTGCGACGGGCGCCGCCTCATCCCGGCCCCGCCGGGCTCGCACGTCGAGGTGACACGGGGCGTTGAGCCCGTGAGATTCGCTCGGCTCAGCCAGGCCCCGTTCAGTCACCGGCTCGTTCAGAAGTTCAACCTGCCGACGGCGGGCTGGCGCGGCGTCTCGACCGCGGACGACCAGGCGTGAGCCGGGTGATCGGGTGATCGAGGAGATCCGGATCGAGAACATCGGGGTCATCTCGAGCGCGCGCCTCGAGCTTGCGCCGTCACTCACCGCTATCACGGGCGAGACCGGCGCGGGCAAGACCATGGTGCTCACGAGCCTCGGACTCCTGCTCGGTGGGCGCGCCGATCCTGCGATGGTCCGGGCGGGCGCAGGGCGCGCCGTCGTCGAAGGTGTGGTCGCGGGGCCGTCGTCGGCCGTCCGTGAGCGCGCGACCGAGGCCGGCGCCGAGCTCGACGACGACGCGCTCCTCATCGTGCGGACCGTTCCGGCTGAGGGACGGTCCCGCGCCTTCCTAGGTGGCCGGGCGGTCCCGCAGGCCGTGCTGGCCGAGGTGGCCGCAGACCTCGTGACCGTGCACGGCCAGACCGATCAGCTGCGCCTGCGGGCACCCGCCCAGCAGCGAGCGGCGGTCGACGCCTTCGCAGGCTCGGAGCATGCTGCCGTTCTCGCCCGCTACCGGGACGCCTTCCTCGAGCGCGCCGCGGCGCTCGCCGCTCGAGAGGCCTGGGACCGCGACACGGCGGCTCGCGACGCCGAGCACGCCATCCTGCAGGTCGGGCTCAGCGCGGTCGACGCGCTGGACCCCGTGCCGGGCGAGGACGTCACGCTCAAGGAGGAGTCCGACCGGCTCGGGCACGTCGAGGAGCTCCGAGCGGCGGCGCACGGCGCGCACGCAGCCCTCACCGGAGAGGACGACGGACCCTACGGAGTCGCCGGTGCCCGCTCCGCGGGTGACGCGGTCAGCGCCGTCGAGCGGGCGCGACGTGAGCTCGATCAAGCGGCACACCTCGACCCGGCCCTGGCCGACTGGTCCCGACGGCTCACCGAGGTCGCCTACCTGGTGGGGGACCTATCGGTCGAGATCGGCGCCTACGTCACCGACCTCGAGGCCGACCCGGCGCGGCTCGCGGCGGTCCACCAGCGCCGGGCGGCGCTGGGCGAGCTCGTCCGCCGGTACGTCCCGGCCGGGCGCGGCGAGCCCACCCCGACCGTGGACGACCTGCTGCACTGGGCCGACCGTGCACGATCCCGCGTCGCGGAGCTCTCGGACCCGCTCGGCGCGGGCGAGTCGCTCGAGCGCCGGGTCGACGTGGCCGAGGTTGCCGTCTCGGACCTGGCCACGCGCGTCCGCCTGGGGCGGGAGCGCGCGGCGCGTGACCTCGCCCAGGCGGTCGACGCCGAGCTCGCCGGCCTGGCGATGACCGGCGCAAGCCTCGAGGTGCGGCTCAACCCTCGGCCAGCGGCCGGCCCGTGGGGAACCGAGGACGTCGAGATCCTCCTGAGCGCGCACCCTGGGGCACCGGCCCGACCACTCTCGAAGGGTGCCTCCGGCGGTGAGCTGTCACGCGTCATGCTTGCAATCGAGGTGGCGCTCGCGACTGCCCCTGGAGCGACGTCACCGCCGACCTTCGTCTTCGACGAGGTCGACGCCGGCGTCGGGGGCAGGGCCGCCGTCGAGGTGGGCCGCCGGCTGGCCGACCTCGGACGCTCCGCCCAGGTGGTCGTTGTGACGCACCTCGCACAGGTGGCTGCATTCGCCGACCGGCACCTCGTGGTGACGAAGACCACGCGCGCTGGTGAGGACGTCATCACCGACTCGGGCGTACGCCCAGTTCACGGGCAGGAAAGGGTCCAGGAGCTGGCGCGGATGCTGTCCGGGCATGCGGACTCGGAGGCGGCGTTGCGGCATGCCGAGGAGCTCCTGGAACGGGCGGGCGTGGGACGATAGAGGAGATATGAGACTCCTCCCTTCACGTCGTCGCACGGACGCGGTCCCCGCGGAGGGGACGGTCGGCCGGGTACGCGTCGACCACCGAACGAAGAACCTGACCAAGCGACTCAAGCCGGGCGACATCGCGGTCATCGACCACGTCGACATCGACCGGGTGTCGGCCGAGGCGCTCAAGGCCTGCCGCCCCCTCGCTGTGCTCAACGCGGCGCGGTCGACGTCGGGCCGCTACCCGAACCTCGGCCCGGAGATCCTGCTCACGGCCGGCATCCCCCTCGTCGACCAGCTCGGACCCGAGGTGATGTCCCTGGTCGACGGTGCCGAGGTCCAGATCGTCGGCGGAGAGGTCCGGATCGGCTCGCGCGTTCTCGCGGCCGGGGTACGTCAGACCGCCGAGACCAACGCGGCGGCCATGGACGAGGCGCGCGCCGGCCTCGCCGTCCAGATGGAGGCCTTCGCGGCCAACACGATGGACTACCTGCGTCGCGAGCGTGACCTGTTGCTCGACGGCGTCGGCGTGCCGGACATCACGACCGACCTCGATGGCCGTCAGGTCCTGATCGTCGTCCGGGGTTACCACTACAAGGAAGACCTCGCGACCCTCCAGCACTACGTGCGCGAGTTCCGGCCGGTGCTCATCGGCGTGGACGGAGGCGCCGACGCGATTCTCGAGGCCGGCCTGAAGCCGGCCCTCATCGTCGGGGACATGGACTCCGTGTCCGACAAGGCGCTCATGTGCGGGGCCGAGATCGTCGTGCACGCCTACCGGGACGGCCGGGCGCCCGGCGCCGAGCGCGTCCGGCGGCTCGGCATCGACCCGATCGTCTTCCCGGCCGCGGGCACCAGCGAGGACGTCGCCATGCTGCTCGCCGACGACAAGGGTGCCGAGCTGATCGTGGCCGTCGGAACCCACGCCACCCTCGTGGAGTTCCTCGACAAGGGGCGCTCAGGGATGGCGAGCACCTTCCTCACCCGGCTGCGGGTCGGCGGGAAGCTCATCGACGCCAAGGGCGTGTCGCGGCTGTACCGGGCGCGCATCTCCAACCTCCAGCTCGCGGCCCTCGTGCTCGCCGGGCTCGCCGCGCTCGCCGTCGCGCTGGCGACCACCACGTTCGGCCAGACCCTGTTCGGCCTGACGGGGGCCTGGATCGACGACGTGGCCTCCTTCGTTCGCGGCCTCCTGGGCATCGCCGCGCCCCCGACGGGCTGACCCACACTCATGGAAAGACCGCCACTGTGATCGACTTCCGGTACCACATCGTCTCCCTGATCTCGGTGTTCCTCGCGCTCGCGGTGGGCATCGCCTTGGGCGCCGGGCCGCTCGAGGAGACCATCGGCAACCAGCTCAACGAGCAGGTCGCCCAGCTCCGTTCCGAGAAGGACGCCCTGCGTGACGAGCTCGGTGCCGCGGACGCCGTCAGCCAGGAACGCGAGGCCTACCTCGAGGAATCCGCGGACGAGCTGCTCGTCGGCGTGCTTCCCGGCACGGTCGCCGTCGTGACCCTGCCCGGCGCGGACGACGACGTCGTGAGCGCCGTGGTCAAGCGGCTCGCGCAGGCAGGCGCGACGGTGACGGCTCGCGTGGCCGTGACGTCGGCGTGGACCGACGCCGACCAGCAGACGTTCCGCTCGTCACTCGTCGGGAACCTGTCGGGCTACCTCGACCCGGGCCCGTCGGTGGACGCGTCGACCGACAGTGTTCTCGGACTCTCCCTGGCCAGGGCGCTCACCGCCGGCTCGGCCGAGGACTCGACGGTGCTGGCCGAGGAAGCAGGTCTCCTGCTCGACGTGCTCACGTCCGGTCAGCTTGTCGCGGTGACCGTGGCACCAAGCCGGCCTGCTGATTCCGTCGTCGTGATCGCGCCCCCGGCCGGGTCCGACGCCGTAGGCGACGAGGACGCCGTGAGCGCGCTCGTCGACCTCGT
>JAHECE010000123.1:3417-7880 GCA_024641895.1 Actinomycetales bacterium | reverse complement strand
GCAGCGCCGTCGTCGGCGATGAAGCCCATGCCGGACACCGTGACGAACCGCGAGCTCGGGGCGTGCCCGCGCTCGGCGTGCGCACGGCGGTAGAGGTCCACCAGCGGCGCGAACTGGGTGGGTCTGCCGCCGATGATCGCGTAGTTCACCGGGAGTCCCAAGGCGCCGGCTCGCGCCGAAGACTCGGGGTTGCCGCCCGTGGCGATCGCGATGCGCAGGTGCTCGCCGAGCCCGGGCTTGTCGGCGGGACGAGGCAGGACGACGGCGTCCGTCAGCGCTGGCCGGAAGCGTCCCCTCCAGGTGACCGGGCTTGCGCGGTCGAGGCGCAGGAGGAGCTGGATCTTCTCGTTGAAGAGGGCGTCGTAGTCCCCGAGGTCGGCGCCGAACAGCGGGTATGACTCGATGAAGGAACCGCGGCCGGCCATGAGCTCCACCCGTCCGCCGGAGAACTGGTCCATCGTCGCGAACTGCTGGAACACCCGTACCGGGTCCTCGGTGCTGAGGACGGTCACCGCGCTGCCCACCGTGATGCGTTCGGTCTGCGCGAGCGCGGCGGCGATCACGACGGAGGGCGAGGAGATGGCGTAGTCGGGCCGGTGGTGCTCACCGATCCCGACGTAGTCCAGACCGATCTCGTCGGCGACACGCACGCGCTCGAGGATGTCGCGGATCCGCCGCCCCGGCGTCACCTTCTCCCCGGTGTGCGGGTCCGGGTGGATGTCGCCGAACGTGTAGAAGCCGAGTTCCATTTCCATGCAAACGCATGGACCGTCGCGCTATTCCCACCACGCCGGAGGCGCTGAGGCGAGCCGGCGAGGGGGGAACGACTGACCTGGACCCAGGCCGGCCCGGGTCAGCGGGTCACCAACCCCCGCCACCGCCGCCACCACCACCGCCGCCGGAGAAGCCACCGCCGCCGAAGCCGGACCCGCCCGACGAGCCCGGGGTCGGTGCGGCGATCGTCTCGCTCGCGATGCTGCTGAAGGAATCCATCGTCGAGCCGAAGTGATGGGCGCCGACCCAGAAGTAGCCCGGCCCGTAATTGGGGCTGACGTACCAGCCGGGCTCGGCGATGGCCCGTCCCTCGCGGGCGAGCTGCTCGAAGATGCCGGCCCAGCGTTCGGCGACGCCGAAGACGATCGCGAACGGCAGGTAGCGCGAGAACAGGTCTTCGCCCTCTTCGAACCGGATCTGGTTGGCCTCAGCGGTCTCGAGGTACTTCTTGAAACCGAGGGTCTGCGCAAGGACCGCCGTGCCGGTCGGGGTCCGCGCAGGCGCTCGACCCGAGAGTGCGAGCGTGAGCAGGCCAACGAGGATGATCGGCACGCCCGCGAGCGCCCACTCGGAGACAGCGGCGAGGAGGAACGTGATGCCGCCGCCGACGACCGCTATGGCGATTCCGGCGACGACCCAAGCGGTCCGTGCCTGCTTCGGGTTGGACCGGAACCACCCCTGGGTGGTGACCTCGGCGTAGAGCTTGTCCTGCACGCGCGCCATCGCGGCGGCGAACGTGGTCTTGATGCTGCTGAGGGTCGGGTCCAGCCTGGTCGCGAACAGCGAGTCGAGGAGCTCGCGCTCGTACCGGGTCAGGTTCTCGTCGGATCCGCCCAAGAAACGCAGCGTCCAGTCGCCTCCCCGCCCCCATCGGTTGGGCCGCTCGATCTCTTCGATGCGCAGGTAGCCCCGCACCGCCAGATCGACGATCGTCGCCGTGACGTCCCTCGGGTCGGCCTTCTCGTCGGCAAGCGTGCCCATCTCGCCGGGCCGGACGCCCGCCGGGGGCTGGAACTGGACGGCGACCGGGCCTCTGCGCGATGGCCCGACGGCGTGCTCCTGCCCGACGACCGGCATCAGACCCGGGGTGAGCCCGAGGTACTGCTGGTCCCGCCCGCGCTGGTTGCTGCGGCGAATGACGAAGACGCTGCCGACGAGGAGCACCACCGCGCCCAGCCCGCCCGTCCAGGGCGTCACCGCAAAGGGGTTCGGCGGGGTCGGCTTGTCGATGATGATCGGCTCCGCACCGACGAAAGTCCCGGCCGGGAAGGCGGCGTCGATCGTGAAGGGCTCCCCCGGGTTCAGGAAGTCCTGGGTGAAGACGGCCGTCCCTCCGCTGGAGGTGTGCGAGGTACAGGGATCCGCAGAGCCGAGCGGACCCGCGAAACAGATCGTGTCGGCAACGTCCGCGGGCCCCGAGACGGTCACCGAGAGGTTGCTCAGCGGGATCAGCCAGTCCGAGCCGATCGCGTTCCAGAAGAACTCGTCCTCGCCCGCGGCGCCGGCGCCCGGGTTGACCATTCCGCGCAACGTGTAACGCAGGATGTAGCGCTGGAGCCCGCTGACGTTGTCGACGTTCTCGTCGCCGACCCGGATCTCGAGCCACTGGCCGCCGTCGTCCCGGAGGACCTCGGAGAGGTAGACCTTCGCGGGGGCGCCCGATGGGCTCGCTGCGGAGACCTCGCTCACCTGGTAGGACCGGACCTGCTCCTCGTTTCCGGCGATCGCCTGGGTGAGCGGCAGGGTCACGAACGGCCCGTGGCCGGGCACGTCAGCGAAGTCGAAGTCGAAGGCGATCGTGACCCGGGCCGTGCCGTCCTGCGCGACCTGCACGTCCACGTCGTAGCGCGTGATCTTGCGGTTGCCCTGGTAGCCGGCACTGGCGTAGGCAGGGACCGACGCCAGCAACCCCGCCAGGACCACGGCCAGGCCGAGGAGGCAGCTCAGGACGAGCGCGCGGGATCGAGACCTCGTCAGCGCCGTCACCGCCGCCTCCGCGCAGCCATTGCTCGCTCCGCCTCACGCGCATCCTGCTGCTCACGCAACGTGTGCCGCTTGTCGTACTCCTTCTTACCCCGAGCCAGCCCGATCTCCACCTTGGCCCGGCCGCCCAGGAAGTACAGCTCGAGCGGCACGATCGTGTGCCCCTTCTCCCCTGATTTCGCGTCGAGGCGTCGGATCTGCTCGAGGTGCAGGAGCAGCTTCCGCTTGCGCCGGGGTGCATGGTTGGTCCAGGTGCCCTCGGCGTACTCCGGGATGTGGACCCCCATGAGCCACGCCTCGCCGTTGATGATCTCGACCCAGCCGTCGACGAGGGACGCGCGGCCCGCGCGCAAGGACTTCACCTCAGTGCCCGTGAGCACGAGGCCCGCCTCGAAGGTGTCGTCGATGAAGTAGTCGTGATAGGCCTTGCGGTTGCGCGCGACGACGCTGCGGCCACCTGGCGGGCTCGTGCCCATTGCTTCGTCCCCTCGTGGTTCAGCAGACGCCTCAGCCTATGTCGCGGCATCGCCGAGCAGCGGCATAGGGCGCCGTTGGGCGGTAGGGCGTCAGCGACTCAGAGGTACGCCATCGGGTTCACCGTGGTCCCGTCCAGCCACAGCTCGAAGTGCACGTGGCAACCGGTGACGTTGCCGGTGGCGCCGGTGTACCCGATGACCTGTCCCTTGTTGACGCTCTCGCCGTAGCCGACCGCGAATCGCGAGAGGTGGTTGTAGACGGTGACTGTCGACCGAGCGCCGAGCACGCCGTGGTTGATGATCACCTGGTTGCCGTGCGTGCCGTTGCTGGCCGCATAGCCGATCTTGATGACTGTTCCGGCCGCGGAAGCGTACTGGGCCTCGCCGCAGCTCGAACGCAGGTCGACGCCGTTGTGCATGAACCAACCGCCGGTGATCGGATAGACCCGATAGCCGTAGGGAGACGTCACGTAGAGCGGCCCCGAGATCGGCGGCCCGATGAGGCCGGACGTGGACAGCGTCGCAGCGCCGCCACCCGACGAGCCGCCCGACGAGCCGGCCGCAGCGGCGGCTGCTGCCGCCGCTGCGGCCGCAGCAGCGGCGGCGCGCCGTTGCCGTTCTCGCTCGGCGGCCTCCGCTCGGGCGATTGCGGCGATCTGGTTGGCCACCGCCTGGTTCTCGCGGTCGATCTGGGCGCGCTGCGACTCGTACTGGCGCTTCTGCTCCTCGAGGGCCGCGGCCTTGGCGACGGCGTCGGCCTTGAGCCGGTCGATCTCGGCCTTGCGAGCGGCGGCCTCGTCGCGAGCCTCCTGCGCGGCGACCACCGCGGCGTCGGCCTCAGCCTTGAGCTCGACGATGCGCTGCTGGACGGCCTCGAGCCGCGCCTGTGTGTTGCGCCGCACAGCGATCGTGTTGGACAGCTCATTGAGCGCCTGTGTCTGGGTACGACGTGCCGTATCCATCACGGAGTAACGGGCAGCGAACTCCTCGGAACTCGTGGCTTCGAGCACCACGGACAGGGTCGAGAGGTCCACGCCGTCCCGGTAGGTGCTGCGCGCCAGCTGGCCGATGGCCACCCGGATGCGGGCTTCCTCGGCCTCACCCTGCGCGATCTCGCCCCGGAGCGTGACCTGCTGCTGCTCGGCGACCGCGAGGCGGGCGGAGATGGCCTCGGCCTCGCGCTGCTTCGTCTGGAGAGTCAGGACCGCCTCGTTGAGCTCAGCCTCGGCG
>JAHECE010000123.1:0-3407 GCA_024641895.1 Actinomycetales bacterium | reverse complement strand
AGCTGGGTCGAGGTGCCTTCCAGAGCCGAGGAGACCCGCTCACGCTCCTGGCCGTACTCGCGCTGCCGACGCAGCAGGTCTTCCTTCGAGTCCGCCTGCGCGGGGCCGGTGTTGAGCCCCAGCCCGAGAACGAGGGCCATCGTGGCGAGAGCAGCGGCGACCACGTGCAGCCCCGCGCCCAGCCGGGAGGCCGGGCGCGGAATCACGCCCGCGTCTACGCCTCGCATCTTGCCCTCCTTCGTGCTGGCTTATCTGGGCCCTCGTTCGCCGGTTGCGACTCTCTCGTCGTCGTCGTCACGATCACACCCGGGTGTACCGACTCAGGGCGACCGCCGAGCTGAAGGCCGCGAGCGCGATGGCGATGAGGACGAGCCACGGGGCGATGGCCAGCACGTCGTCAGTCGTCACAAGATTAGCCCATTGCAGTGAATTCGCGAGCCAATCCTCAATGAGATAGCGCACGCCAAAATACAACGCACCGAGAGCGAGCAGCGAGCCGACCGTTGCGGCAAGTGCGCCCTCAATCATGAAGGGCAATTGAATGAAGAGGTTGGAGGCTCCGACGAGGCGCATGATTCCCGTCTCGCGCCGCCGGCTCAGGGCGGAGAGTCGGATCGTGGTCGTGATGAGAAGCACGGCAGCAATGATCATCACCGCGGCGAGACCTGCGGAGAGCAGGGTCGCGCGCTGAAGGATGACGAAGAGCGGCTCGAGGATCTGCCGCTGGTCGCGCACGCTGTCGACACCGGGCCTACCTGCGACGGCGTCTGCCACGACCTGGTACTGCTCCGGGTCCTTCAGCTTGACGCGGAACGACATCTGCATCAGGTCGACCGTGACGGACTCGGCCCAGACGGTTCCCGCCATCTGCTCCTGGAGGGCGTCATACGCCTCTTGCTTGGACTCCGTGTACACGGTGTCGATGTACGGGGCGACGGAGTCGGAGTTCAGGACAGCCAAGATCTCGTCCCGCTGCGCGGCCGTCACTTCACCGTCGGCACACGTGGGCACGGATGAGTCCGACGGGCACAGGAAGATCGAGACCTCGACCTTGTCGTACCAGTCGTCCTTGAGGTTTCCGATCTGCATCTGCGTGAGCGCCGCGGCGGCAACAAAGGTCAGCGAGACAAAGGTGACAATGATGACCGCGACCGTCATCGAGACATTGCGCCGCAGACCCGTGGCGAGCTCCGCGAGGACGAAACGTGCGCGACTCATCGGGCCGCCCCGTAGACGCCCCGGGACTGGTCGCGCACGATCGCGCCATCGGCGAGCTCGACGACCCGCTTGCGCATCTGGTCGACGATCTCGTCGTCGTGGGTAGCCATCACGATGGTCGTTCCCGTCCGGTTGATGCGGTCGAGCAGGCGCATGATGCCCACCGAGGTGGCCGGGTCAAGGTTTCCGGTCGGCTCGTCGGCGAGCAGGATCGCGGGACGGTTGACGAAGGCGCGCGCAATGGCGACCCGCTGCTGCTCACCACCGGAGAGCTCGTGCGGGTATCGCTTGCCCTTGCCGTCCAAGCCCACCAGATCCAGAGTCTCGGGCACCGTCGTCATGATGTGGTGCCTCGGCTTCCCGAGCACCTGGAGCGCAAACGCGACGTTGTCGAAGACCGTCTTGTTCGGCAGCAGCCGGAAGTCCTGGAACACGACGCCGATCTGGCGGCGCAGGTGTGGGACCTTCCACTGCCGCAGCGTCGACAGGTCACGGCCTGCGACGAAGATCTTGCCGCCTGTTGGCCGCTCCTCGCGCAGGGCCAGGCGCAGACATGTCGACTTGCCTGAGCCCGACGAGCCCACGAGGAAGAGGAACTCGCCCCGCTCGACGTCCAACGTGACCCGGTCGACGGCGGCGCGAGCGCCGCGCGCATAGACCTTGGACACGTTCTGGAATCGGATCACGTGGGCTGCTCCACCTTCTACGGGTTGGCCAAGATCACACTGCGAGCCGCTAGCACGATACGGCAGCCTCCAGAAGGACCAAGAACTGCGACACGCCGCCGTTCCCCGGCGGCGCGGCCGTCAGGCGAACTCGTCGGCGCGCTCGTGCTGCCGGCGCCAGCGGATGCCGGCTTCGATGAAGTCGTCGATGTCGCCGTCGAAGACGGCAGCCGGGTTGCCGACCTCGTGCTCGGTTCGCAGGTCCTTGACCATCTGGTACGGCTGCAGGACGTAGGACCGCATCTGGTCGCCCCAGCTCGCCTTCACGTCCCCGGCTAGCGCCTTCTTCGTGGCGTCCTCCTCCGCCCGGCGCACGAGCAACAGGCGCGACTGCAGGACGCGCAGGGCTGCGGCTCTGTTCTGGATCTGCGACTTCTCGTTCTGCATCGAGACGACGATCCCGGTCGGGATGTGCGTCAGGCGAACGGCCGAGTCGGTCGTGTTGACGGACTGGCCGCCCGGGCCGGAGGACCGGAAGACGTCCACGCGGATCTCGTTCTCGGGGATCTCGACCGAGTCTGTCTGCTCGATGAGGGGGATGACCTCGACGGCGGCGAACGACGTCTGACGGCGGCCCTGGTTGTCGAACGGCGAGATGCGCACCAGGCGGTGCGTACCCGCCTCGACCGAGAGGGTGCCAAATGCGTAGGGCACCTTGACTTCGAATGTCGCGGACTTGAGGCCAGCCTCTTCGGCGTAGGAGGTGTCGAGTACCGCGGTCGGGTACCCGTGGCGCTCCGCCCAACGCAAGTACATCCGCAGGAGCATCTCGGCGAAGTCGGCGGCGTCCACTCCCCCGGCGCCGGACCGAATGGTCACGACAGCCTCCCGGCTGTCGTACTCGCCCGACAAGAGGGTGCGGACCTCGAGCTCGCCGAGAGCCTTGCGGACGGCGACGAGCTCGGCCTCGGCTTCCGCCAGCGCCGCGTTCGCGTCAGCACCCTCTTCTTCCGTGCTCATCTCGACGAGCACCTCGAGGTCGTCGATCCGGCTCGCGAGGCGGCTCATCCGGTCGAGCTCCGCCTGGGTGTGCGAGAGAGCGCTCGTGATCTTCTGCGCGACCTCTGGGTCGTCCCAGAGGTCCGGGGCCGACGCCGCCTCGGACAGCTCAGCTACCCGGGCTTTCAGCGCTTCAGGGTCACTGACGGCGCGGATGGATTCCAGGGTGCCGCGAAGTTCGGCGATCTCAGCGGTGAAGTCAGTGGCCACGACGCGCAAGGCTACGCGATGCGCTCGTCGTCACTCCCTGCGGCGCCTCCATGCGCGCCGACCGGTTGAGGATCGCGGAATCAGAAGATGCTGCGGCGCCGCGGCCCGGCGACCTTGGGCGTGCCGGTTCTGGGCGGAACAGGGCTGTTGCTCGCTCAGGCGTGGAGTTGCCAGGGGTGCTGGGGTGTGGTGGTGCGGGGGTCGTGGATGTGGTGGCCGTGGCGGTTGAAGAATTGCCAGTGGTTGCGGGGTGCG
>JAHECE010000122.1 GCA_024641895.1 Actinomycetales bacterium | reverse complement strand
CGAGGCACCGGCCAACCCCCTGGCTCCGCAGGTCGCTGAGCAGATCACGCCCCCGGCAGCTGTCGAGCCCGCGGAAGGCCGCGCCGCCGGAGGCTCGAACCCAGCCCGCGGCTCGTGGATCGTCAGGCCCGGCGACTCCCTGTGGGGGATCGCAGCCGCGGACCTCGGCGCCCGCGCGCTTCCGACGGACGCCGCCGCCGTCGCACAGGAATGGCCACGGTGGTACGCGGCCAACCGGGCGGTGGTCGGGGCCGATCCCCACCTCATCCATCCAGGCCAGGAACTGCAGCCACCCCCCGAAGGAGTCCACCGATGAGCGTCACCGCAGCTCCGATCCGTTCCGTCGAGCCCGTCCCGACGTCCCCTCGCGCCGGACGGCCCGCCGAGCCGCGACCGGCCCGGCCACTGACAGCCTTGCCGAGGGTCGCACCGTCCGAACCCGGCGAACCGTCACCTGGGCGCTCCTGGGCCGCCGACCCGGCCGACGCGTTCAGGCCCGGGGAGGGCACCGAACCGGTTCGTTCGGTGCCGCCGGAGGATCCCGGCGCCTGGTCCGGATCGCTCGTGCGGGCGGCGGTCGAGGCGCTCACCGGCAGCCGCCCGGTCGCCCAGCTCGCACGTTGGCTCACGGGCGAGCTCTATGACGTGCTGTCCCGGCGCTCCGGGCTGGCCGTACGGATCAAGGGCCGACCAGCCACCGCGCGCCCCGCGGTGGTCCGCAGCGTCCGGGTCTGCAGGCTGAGCCCACTCGTCGCTGAGGCCGCCGTCGTGGTGCACGACGGCGCCCGGGTACGCGCGGCGGCCGTGCGGATCGAGGCGCACCGGGGACGCTGGCGAGCGACCGCGCTCGACATCGGCTGAGCTGGCCTCAGGCGACCTCGTTCTTCCCGTGGCAACGCTTGTACTTCTCCCCCGAACCGCACGGGCACGGGGCGTTTCGGGCCGTGCCCGGGAACGTCCGGCCGTCGTCCGACGGCTCGAGGCGGTCGGGGCGCGCGACGGACTTCACGCGCTCGTCCCCATCCACGCTCGGCGCCGTGTACTGCAGCTCCGTGGGGCGCGACGGCGCATCGAGACCGCTGATGGTGACGCCGCTCTGGGGGCCGGCCACGACCGGAACCGGCGAGGCGGACGCCACGGCACCGTCCGCCGACGCGACCGCCTCCGCCCCGTCCTGGATGGCGGGCTCGCCATCGCCGGCACGAGCAGCCTCACCAGCAGAAGCCTTGGCAGGCGCTGCCTTGGCGGCGCCGCCGAGCACAGCGGACAGGCCCGGCGCCGACACCGCGGCAGCCGCCGCCGACACTGCGGCCGTCGGCGCGACCGTGACCTCGAGGTGGAAGAGGTACCCGACCGACTCCTCCTTGATGGCCTCGCTCATCGCCTGGAAGAGCTGGTATCCCTCGCGCTGGTACTCCACGAGCGGGTCGCGTTGAGCCATCGCCCGGAGGCCGATGCCCTCCTTGAGGTAATCCATCTCGTAGAGGTGCTCACGCCACTTGCGGTCGAGGACCGAGAGGACGACCCGCCGCTCGAGCTGGCGCATCGCGTCCGACCCGAGGCCGGCCTCACGCGCCGCATAGGCGTGGTCGGCATCCGACTGGATCTCTTCGATGAGCAGCTCGGTCGTCACGCGCGTCGGGTGACCTGCCACCTCCACGATCTCCTCCGGCGTGATCGAGATCGGGAAGACGGTCCGCAACGTCGCCCAGAGGTGCTCGTAGTCCCACGACTCCGGCGAGCCCGACGCGGTCACCTCCGTGACGTACCCGCCGATGACGTCGCTGAGGAAGCCCTGGACCTGGATGTGCAGGTCCTCCCCGTGCAGGACCCGCCGGCGTTCCTCGTAGATGACCTCACGCTGCCTGGAGAGGACGTCGTCGTACTTGAGGACGTTCTTGCGGATCTCGAAGTTGCGCGCCTCGACCTGAGACTGCGCGCTCGCGATCCCGCGGCTCACGAGCTTCGACTCCAGAGGCATGTCGTCCGGGTACCCCGCGCTGCTCATCACGCGCTCGGCGATGCCGCTGTTGAACAGGCGCATGAGGTCGTCCTGCAACGAGAGGTAGAAGCGAGACTCGCCCGGGTCGCCCTGGCGGCCGGATCGGCCACGGAGCTGGTTGTCGATGCGGCGGGACTCGTGCCGCTCGGTGCCCAGCACGTACAGGCCGCCCAGCCCGACGACCTCGTCGTGCTCACGCGCCACCGAGGCCTGCGCCTGAGCGAGCGCCTCGGGCCACGCGGCCTCGTACTCCTCCGGGCTCTCGGCCGGGTCGAGACCGCGGGCGGCCAGGGCGTCGATCGCCAGGTGCTCGGCGTTGCCGCCGAGCATGATGTCCGTGCCTCGGCCGGCCATGTTGGTGGCGACCGTGACTGCACCCCGTCGACCGGCCTGGGCGACGATCGCCGCCTCCCGCGCGTGCTGCTTCGCGTTCAGCACCTCGTGCGGGACGCCGTGGCTCTTGAGCTTCGCCGCCAGGTACTCGGACTTCTCGACGCTGGTGGTGCCGACCAGGACGGGCTGCCCCGTCGCGTGGCGCTCGACGATGTCCGCCACGACTGCGTCGAACTTGACCTCGACGCCCTTGTACACGAGGTCGGACTGGTCGAGGCGGACCATCGGGCGGTTGGTGGGGATCGGCACGACGCCGATGCCGTAGGTGCCCTGGAACTCCGCTGCCTCGGTGGCAGCGGTACCGGTCATGCCGGACAGCTTGGAGTACAGGCGGAAGTAGTTCTGCAGCGTGATCGTCGCCAGGGTCTGGTTCTCGGCCTTGATGGCCACCCCCTCCTTGGCCTCGATCGCCTGGTGCATGCCCTCGTTGTAGCGACGACCGGCCAGGATGCGGCCCGTGTGCTCGTCGACGATGAGCACCTCGCCCTTCATGACCACGTAGTCCTTGTCCCGCTTGAACAGCTCCTTGGCCTTGAGCGCGTTGTTGAGGAAGCCGATGAGCGGGGTGTTGAGCGATTCGTAGAGGTTGTCGATGCCGAGGTAGTCCTCGACCTTCTCGATCCCAGGCTCAAGGACGCCGACCGTGCGCTTCTTCTCGTCGACCTCGTAGTCCGTCTCCGCCTTGAGGCGCAGGGCCAGGCGGGCGAACTCGGCGTACCACTTGTTGACGTCACCCGTCGCAGGGCCGGAGATGATCAGCGGCGTCCGGGCCTCGTCGACGAGGATCGAGTCGACCTCGTCGACGATGGCGAAGTGGTGACCACGCTGGACCAGCTCACCCGAGTCCCACGCCATGTTGTCGCGCAGGTAGTCGAACCCGAACTCGTTGTTCGTGCCGTACGTGATGTCGGCCGCGTACTGCTCGCGGCGCTCGTCGGGACGCTGGCCGCTGATGATGCAGCCGGTGCTCATGCCGAGGAAGCGGAACACCCGGCCCATCAGCTCGCTCTGGTAGCTCGCGAGGTAGTCGTTGACCGTGACGACGTGCACGCCCTTGCCCGCGAGAGCGTTGAGGTAGGCGGGCGCAGTGGCGACCAGCGTCTTTCCCTCACCGGTCTTCATCTCGGCGATGTTGCCGAGGTGCAGGGCCGCGCCACCCATGATCTGGACGTCGAAGTGGCGCTGCCCGAGCGTGCGGCGGGCCGCCTCGCGCACGGCGGCGAAGGCCTCGGGCAGCAGGTCGTCAACCGTCTCACCGCCTTCGAGACGGGCCCTGAGGTGGTCCGTCTCGTCGCGAAGCTCAGCGTCGCTCATGGCGGTGAAGCTGTCCTCGAGGGTGTTGACCTGGTCAACCACACCCTGCAGCTTGCGCAGGATCCGGCCCTCGCCCATTCGCAGGACCTTGTCAAGGATCGCGGGCACGGCTCTCCCAGGGGTGTGACATGCCGACGGCGGTCGCCGACATCGGCGCGCATGGCGCGGCCGTCTCATCGTAGGCGAGCCATCGGGTCGCCGCGGCGCCGCCGGTCCGCGCACCGGAGCGCCGAGCGGGCACGCACCGCCCGGGTGCGTGCCCGCCGACGTGCCGGATCAGCGCGTGCTGCCTCAGACCTTGTCTGCGGGAGCGTGCGCGACCTCCGCGTCGAGCCTGATCACCCCGTAGGTCCAGCCGTGCCGGTGGTAGACGACGCACGGCTGGTGCGTCTCGGCGTCGATGAAGAGGTAGAACGGGTGCCCGACGAGCTCCATCTCGTACAGCGCCTCGTCGACCGTCATGGGAACGGTGGTGTGCACCTTCTGCCGGATGACGACCGGCGAGTCACCGAGGGTGGACTCGACCGTCACGCCCGGCTCGGTCGGTGCCGCAAGGCGGGCGGGAGCTTCTACCACCTCGGGCTCCGGAGCCGGCACGGCAGGGAGCGCCTCGACCGGAGCCGGCTCGTGGCGGCCATGGTGGTTCTTGCGACGGTCTCGCGCTCGCCGCAGGCGCTCGAGCAGCCGCGCTGTGGCGGCGTCAAGGGCTGCGTACCGGTCTGACGCGGATGCCTCCGCGCGTACGACGGGGCCACGGTCCCGCACCGTGAGCTCGACCCGCTCAGCCCTGTCGGCGAGCCTGGGGTTGCGCTCGTGGGTGACCTCGACGTCGATTCGCTGCGCATTCGGGGCAAGCTGCTCGACCTTGGAGAGCTTGTCCTCGATATGCCGCCTGAAGCGCTCGGGGATCTCGGCGTGCCGACCGACAACGACGATGTCCATGCAGACCTCCGATTGGAGCGGGAGCGCGTCCTGCGCTCCGCGAGTGTGTCGTGGGTATCCGCTCAGCGGCGGGTGGTTCTTATCGCCCCCTTCACCGCGGGCAGCCCGGGCCCGTGTCGAGCCGAGAGGGCGCATGGGACCGGGTCCCCCAGCTGACGATGCGCTCCCATGACCTGACGTTAGTCCAGCGGTGGCGGGCGCGCAGCGACACCACGACCGCCCTCACGAAGCCCGAGCCCGGCCCGGCGTCGCAACGAGCACGAGGGCACCCAGGACGTCGTGCCCGGCCCCGGCCAGCACCCGCCGGCACTCCTCGAGAGTCGCCCCGGTGGTCAGGACGTCGTCGACCAGGAGGCACGCCGAGGCCGGCGGCAGCGCGCCCACCAGGCGCATCGACCCACGCCGGTTGACCGAGCGGCCTGCGGCGCCCAGACCGCCTTGATGGGCACGCCCGCGTCGGCGCAAGGCGTCGGTCACGACAACCCGGCCGCCGGTCCCCGTCGAGACCGCGCCCGCGAGGCCGGCCGCCACCTCGACGGCGAGGCGTCGCACCACGAGCCGGCCTGTGGCGCGCCGTCGCCAGCCGGACGGCGCGGGCACCACGACGAGATCGCCCGCAGCGCCGCCACGGGCCTCGACGAGGGCCGAGCTCCACGCGGCGCCCGCGTTGCGACCTGCCCTGTCGACCGCACGGGCGAGTCGCCGGCCACCACGGCCCTTCCAGGCCAGCACGATGCCCCGGACCGCCCCTTCGTACGCCGCGACGCTCCAGACCGGCAACGTGGCCGAGCGTTCGTCCCACGACGACGCCAGGGCGGGAGCGCCGGCCTCGCAGCGTCGCGGTGCCCCCGCGAGCAGGCCCTCGCACGTCGCGCACAGCTCGACGTCCCACAAGCCGCATCCGGGACACTCGACGGGCAGGACGAGACCCACCAGGTCCCCCAGCGCCGCGGCGATCCGCGTACCCAGTCGACTCAGCGGGAGGACGGAACGACCGGCGGGACCTCGGGGCACCCGACGGAGCCTGCTCCAGGTCCCACCGGCCGGTCGCCGCGCGGGGACGGCCTGTGGACGTCGCCCTCCCGGGGCAGGCTGGGAGCAACCCGCGCGCCTCAGCCCGGGAAGGTCGGGTCGCGCACCCCCCGCACGACAGGGGTCCAGCCCAGACCGTTCCTCGTGAACAGCTCGCCGGCCCCTGTGCTCACGAAGAGCAGACGGTCCCCTTTTCCGGCCGCGAGCCCGGCGGCGCCGTCGACGGCGGGCAGTGAGCTGGTCGGTCCGCCCACGACGGCGACGACGACGGTGTCGTCTGTACCGTCATTGAGCCGGCCGAGAGCGGCGACCGTCTGCTGGTCGACCCAGACGGCCGTGGTCGCACGGTTGATGCGCTGCCCGATCCGCAGAGGGCGACCGAGCGAGACCGGCGCGCCGGCCGCGTCCCGCACTACAGCTGCGACCTCGAAGACGACCGCCGTTCCTTCGAGCGACAGGACGAGCACACGGGCGCCGTCACGCGCGACACGCAGCGAACGAACCTCGCGCCCTGCCAGCCAGTCGGCTCCGACCACGGTCCGGGTGCCGTCGAGCCGGACCGCGTTGACCCTGCCTATGTTGGTCACCGGCGAGACCCATGCCCAGCCCAGCCTGTCGAATGACGGCGCGCTCAGTGGTGCGGAGCCAGTCAGGAGCGTGGTCGGCTCCTGGCCCTCGTCGGGAACGGTCACCACGGAGCTGCCGCCCGCAAGCACCACCGGCAGGCCGTCGCCGTAGGGCACCGCCGGGGATGACGGGTTCACCTCCGCGACCGAGCCGGTGTCACCCCAGGGCACGACGTCGTTGCCCTCGACGGTCCTGACGAAGCCGTCCGCGAGAACCACCGGGCTCGTCCCCACCGAAGGGTCGACAACCAGGTCGCGCCGCGCGGCGGACATGTCGAACGGGATTCCTGCCGCGCTCACCGCGACGGACTGGACACGCGGGAGACCGTTGAGGGTCTCGTTGAGCTGCGCGAGCATCAGGCCACGGTCCGCGGGCGAAGCCTCGCGCGCCTCCGCGGAGAGCCCGACCTGAGCCACGCCGTCACGCACCGTCACCGTGTCCACGAGCAGCCGTGTGCCCGGCGGGAACCGAGAGGCCGCCCCCTCCTCCAGCCAGGGAGAGGGCCCCGCGAGGATGCTGCTCACCGCAGCGGTCTCCACGGTCCGACGCGGGAAGAATCGCGTCTCGGACACGAGCGCCTCGCCGTCGGGCGAGACGAAGTACAGCGGCACCTGCTGGAACAACGACCTGAAGATGGGCTCGGACAGCAGCACGCCGTCCGAGGCGGCTCGGATCCGCCACCTGCCCTGCCCGTCCAGCACGAGGCCGAACTGCACCTGGACGCTCGCCCCGGGCAGGGCCTCGGTGAATCGGCCGTCCTTGTCGAGAGTCGCGCTGACCGTGGCGCTGACGCCGACGCCGTCACTCCCGGACTCCACCGACAGAGTGGGCTGCCCGGAGTACACGCTCACCTGCGCGAGCGGATCCCACGACGAGCGGATCGACCCGGCGAGAAACTCCCGCGCGATCGTGAAGTCGTCGGTGAGGCCAGCGGCCGACGCGCGAAGGAAGCCGTCGACGATCTGCGACGGGCTGTCGTCCGGTCCCGGGAGGCGCGCCAGGAGGGCGATGCTGCCGGGCTCCGTGACATCCGGGTCACCTTGCTGGACCGGGCCGGAGTCGGGCAGCGTTGCGCAGGCGGGGAGCGCCGTGACCAGGAGGGCGATCATCCCTGCGATCAGGCGACGACGGGCGGGGCGCGTGACGGCGGTCACCGGGCCCCCAGCTGGTTCAGGTCGGGCAGGCTCGCGGGGCCGGCCGGGTCGTGCTGGCGGCGCGGCGCCCCCGGCCGCTCGGGCGGCCGCTTGAGCTCGATCGGCGAGCTCCCGAGGGTGACCCCCGCGCGTCGAGGCAAGGTCAGGCGGAAGGCTGCGCCCTCCCCCGGCCGCCCCCACGCCTCGAGCCACCCGCCGTGCAGGCGGGCGTCCTCAAGGGAGATCGCCAGGCCGAGGCCGGTCCCGCCGGTGGTCCGGGCCCGGGCCGGGTCCGCGCGCCAGAAGCGGTCGAACACGTGGGCAGCCTCCTGCAGAGTCATCCCGACGCCGTGGTCGCGCACGACCACGGCAACCGCCGACCCGTCGGCGCCGACCTCGATCTCCACCGGGTTGCCCTCGGCATGCTCGATCGCGTTCACCAGC
>JAHECE010000121.1 GCA_024641895.1 Actinomycetales bacterium | reverse complement strand
CTCCGAGGGCATGTACCCGCCGATGCACATCGACGCGGAGTACGGCGCCGACGGCGAGCTGCGCCGCCAGGGGCAGGACTACTACCTCAAGCCGATGAACTGCCCGTCGCACAACCTGATCTACCGCTCGCGCGGCCGGTCGTACCGCGAGCTGCCGCTGAGGCTGTTCGAGTTCGGCACCGTGTACCGCTACGAGAAGTCGGGCGTGGTGCACGGGCTCACCCGCGCGCGTGGCTTCACTCAGGACGACGCCCACATCTACTGCACGCGCGAGCAGATGGGCGCCGAGCTCACGTCGTTGCTGGAGTTCGTGCTGAACCTCCTCAAGGACTACGGGCTGGAGGACTTCTACCTCGAGCTCAGCACCCGCAACCCGGAGAAGTCGGTGGGCTCCGACGCCATCTGGGCGGAGGCCACCGAGACGCTCGCCGAGGTGGGCCGCCAGTCCGGCCTGGACATCCGCCCCGATCCGGGCGGTGCCGCGTTCTACGGGCCCAAGATCTCGGTCCAGGCGCGCGACGCGATCGGCCGCACCTGGCAGATGTCGACCATCCAGCTCGACTTCAACCTGCCGGAGCGCTTCGACCTCGAGTACACGGCCGCGGACGGTTCGCGACAGCGGCCCGTGATGATCCATCGTGCGCTGTTCGGGTCGATCGAACGGTTCTTCGGCGTGCTCACCGAGCACTACGCCGGCGCCTTCCCGCCGTGGCTCGCTCCGGTCCAGGTGGTGGCTGTGCCGGTCGCCGAGCCGTTCGTCGGCTACCTCACGGACGTCGTGGACGCGCTGCGCGCCGAGGGCATCCGCGCCGAGGTCGACGCCGGTGACGAACGGTTCAACAAGAAGATCCGCACGGCCACCCAGTCGAAGGCGCCCTTCATCCTCATCGCGGGCGGCGAGGACGCCGAGGCCGGCTCGGTCTCCTTCCGCTTCCGGGACGGGACCCAGGACAACGCGGTGCCCGTTGCAGACGCCGTCGCGCGCATCGTCAAGGCTGTTCGCGACAGGGTGCAGGTGTAGCAGTGGCATCCGAGGTCGACGACGGCGCACAGGATCTCGACATCGAGAGCCCCGACGGCTTCGCTCGTGCGGAAGACGGATTCCAGCGCCTCTGGACGCCGCACCGGATGGTCTACATCTCCGGCGCGGACCGGCCCCGGCACGAGGGCGCCGGAAGGGAGTGCCCGTTCTGCCGGGCCGTCGACGCGGACGACGAGGCCGCCCTGGTGGTGCATCGGGGGACTCATGCCTACGCCGTTCTCAACCTGTACCCCTACAACCCGGGCCACCTGCTGGTCTGTCCCTACGAGCACCTCGCCGACTACACGGACCTCTCGGCCGCGCAGCGTGACGAGATCGGGACGATGACCGCGACGGCGATGACGGTCCTGCGCACGGTCTCCGGCCCCCACGGCTTCAACCTCGGGATGAACCAGGGGGGCGTCGCCGGGGCGGGGATCGTCGGGCACCTCCACCAGCACGTCGTCCCGCGGTGGAGCGGCGACTCGAACTTCCTGCCCATCGTCGCCGGGACGAAGGCGGTTCCCGAGCTCCTCGCGGACACCCGCGGCAAGATCGCGGCCGCCTGGCGGGAGATGGCCGAGGCCACCGGGCAGGACACACCTCCGGAGGGAACGGGATGACGCTCGGCAGCAAGGGGCGGGGTTTCGCCACGACAGTCTTCGGCCCCGTCGCCCGCCTGCTCGTCCGGCTCGGTGTGTCCCCGGACGCCGTCACCTTCGCAGGGACGATCGCGGTGATGACCGTGTCCCTCTGGCTCCTGCCCACGGGCAGGCTGCTCGCCGGCGCGCTGCTCATCGGCTTCTTCGCCGTGACCGACTCGATCGACGGCCAGATGGCCAGACGGATCGGCCGGACAGGCCCGTGGGGTGCGTTCCTCGACTCGACCCTGGACCGCTTCGCCGACGGCTCGGTCTTCGCCGGCCTCGTGGTCTGGGGCGCCCTGGCGAGTGACCGGCAAGGGGGCGTCGGGGACCCGCTCCTCGCCTCCGGCGCCGCCCTCGCGTGCCTCCTGCTCGGTTCGATCGTCCCCTACGCCCGTGCGCGGGCCGAGGGGCTCGGGATGACCGCGTCCGTGGGGATCGCCGAGCGCACCGACCGGCTGTTCGTCGCCCTGGCCGCCACCGCGGCCGTCGGGCTGGGTGCGCCGGTCGCGGTCCTGACCGTCGCCCTGGCGCTGCTCGCGCTCGCGAGCGCCGTCACGGTCGGGCAGCGCATGGCCACCGTGTACGCGCAGTCGCAGGAGAACCCGACGCCGCCGGCACCCCGGGGGTCGCCGGCATGAACGCCGGTCGTGCTTTCGCGATGGCCTGGAAGGTCTTCAAGCGGCTTCCCCTCTGGCTCGGTCGCTCGGTCTTCTCCGCGGTCGCGATCGTCGCGTGGCTCGCTCGCGGCGCCGGTGTGCGCCAGCTCGAGAAGAACCTGGCGCGGCTGCGCCCGAACCTGTCCCCGTGGCAGCTGCGCCGGCTCTCCCTCGCGGGGATGCACTCGTACATGCGCTACTACTGCGAGGCCTTCCAGCTGCCCGCCATGAGCGAGGCCGAGGTCGACGCCCGTGTTCGCGTCGTCGGCGTCGACCCGGTGCTCGCCGACCTGGCGCAGGGCCGCAGCGTCGTCCTGGCCGCGGCGCACTGCGGCAACTGGGACCTCGCCGGGGCCTGGGGTGCCCGGACGTTCCCCAACGTGGTCACCGTGGTCGAGAAGCTCGAGCCCGAGGAGCTGTTCCGTGAGTTCCTCGAGTTCCGTGAATCCCTGGGCCTGACGATCGTTCCGTTCGTGCCGGGTGGCGGTGTCTTCCGGGATCTCCTCCGGCACGCCAGGGGCGGACCTGCCGCCATTCCGCTCATCGCCGACCGAGACCTGTCGAAGGGTGGGATCGAGGTGGTCCTCGCGGGGCATCGGGCGCGCGTCGCCAGTGGCCCGGCCGCGCTCAGCATCGCGGCCGGAGTACGGGTCTTCCCGACGCGGATGCGGTACGAGCGGCTGCACGGGGCTCGCCGCCGGGCAGCGCGCAGCCCCTGGGGCATGGTCCTGGACTTCGGCGCACCGCTGGTGGCACGCGCTGACGTGCCCAGGGAGCGCGCCGTCGCCGAGCTGACCCAGGCGTGGGTCGACTCGGTCGGTGAGTTCATCCTGGCCAACCCCCAGGACTGGCACATGTTGCAGAAGGTCTTTGTCGAGGACCTCGGCCCGGCCCGGCGGTCGGGCTCCGAGACCACCGGCGTGGGCGAGCCCGACGGCAGCACCGTCGCGGGTGGGCAGGAGAGGCCGGCATGAAGATCGGGATCGTCTGCCCGTACTCTTTCGACTTCCCCGGCGGGGTGCAGTTTCACATCCGAGACCTTGCCGAGCAGCTGATCGGGCTCGGCCACGACGTCTCGGTGCTGGTGCCCGCCGACGAGGACACGCCGGTCCCGAGCTATGTCGAGTCCGCCGGGCGCACCGTGGCTGTTCGGTACAACGGCTCTGTGGCCCGCCTGAACTTCGGGCCCATCACGGCCGGGCGCGTGCGTCGATGGCTCACGGCGGGCAACTTCGACATCCTGCACATCCACGAGCCGATCACGCCGAGCCTCGGGATGCTCGCGCTCTGGATCGCGGACGGCCCGATCGTGGCGACCTTTCACACCGCGAACGACCGCTCGCGATGGTTGCAGGTGGCGTTCCCACTGGTCCGGCCCGCGATGGAGAAGATCCTGGCCCGCATCGCCGTCTCGGAGGAGGCGCGCCGCACGCTCATCGAGCACCTGGGCGGAGACGCCGTGGTCATCCCCAACGGCGTGTTCGTCGAGCGGTTCCGTTCCGCCGAGCCGACGCCGGCGTGGCAAGGCACGCCGGAGCGGCCAACGATCGCGTTCCTCGGCAGGCTCGACGAGCCACGCAAGGGCCTGCCGATCCTGGTCGACGCGATACCGGGCGTGCTGCGGCGATTCCCGGGAGCACGCTTCCTCATCGCGGGCCGTGGCGACATCACCTGGGCCCAGGAGCGGCTCGGCGCCGACGCCGAAGCGCTGGAGATCCTCGGGGCCGTGAGCGATGAGGAGAAGGCCTCGCTCCTGAAGTCGGTCGACATGTACGTCGCCCCCCACACCGGCGGCGAGAGCTTCGGCATCGTCCTGGTCGAGGCGATGAGCGCCGGTGCCTGCGTCGTCTCGAGCAGCCTCAACGCCTTCCGGCAGGTCCTCGCGGACGGCGAGGCCGGGCTCATCTTCCCGATCGGTGACTCCGATGCGCTCGCCGAGGTGCTCGTGCGCGCCTGTGGTGACCCGGAGCTGCGCGCGCGGGTCGTCAGGGTCGCCGACCGCTTCGTCGACCGCTTCGACTGGTCGCAGGTGGTGGACAAGATCCTCGACGTGTACGCGTTGGTCGCCCGGGAGGCACCCGGCACCGTCGCCGTCGACCGGCGGTCGCTGAGAGGCCCGGCGTGAACGAGCTGGCGCTGACCGGATGGTCCCTCGTCATCGCCGTCGCGATGCTCGTGACGCTGTGGATGGTCCTCGGCGCGGCGACCCGGCTCGACCGACTGCACCGCCGGGTCCACGGGGCGCGCACCACGCTCGACGCCCAGCTGGTCAGGCGTGCGACGGCGGCCTGGGACCTGGCGATCTCCGGCTACCTCGACCCCGCGAGCTCCATCGTCGTCGCCACCGCGGCCCGGGACGCGCTCGACCACCAACCGGGAGCCGTCGAGGACCATGGCTCGGTCGGCGACGGCGGGGCGGGGCGAAGGCCTCGCCCCGGGGCCTTCCAGGACCCGCCGACCCTGGAAGAGGTCGACCAGGCCATGGCCGAGAGCGAGCTGTCCCGGGTGCTGCGCGCTGCCCTCGGCGGCGCCGACGAGCGCGCCGAGCTGGCAGCCGACGCCGGCGGGGCGGAGCTGCTCGACCGACTCGACCGTGAGTGGTACCGCGTGCAGCTCGCCCGCCGTTTCTACAACGACGCCGTCGTCGCGGTCCGCCGGATCCGGGCCAAGGGGTATGTGCGGCTCTTCCGCATCGCCGGTCGCGCGCCGAACCCTCAGACCTTCGAGATGGACGACGCGACCGGTCTCCAGTGAGACCCGCGGGACGCCGTTGAGCGGGCTCCGTCTAGACTGACGCGGCGCCTGGTGCGGGCCGCGCAAGCCACGTGCCGCAGCCCCAGTCCGCTGACGCGCCGCGCCGCGCGTCGCAGCCCCCGTCGTCGTCACAGCAGAGGTCATCGTGTCCAACACCCCAGCCGTCCCCTCCACCACCGGCACCTCTCGGGTGAAGCGCGGGATGGCCGAGATGCTCAAGGGCGGCGTGATCATGGACGTCGTCACGCCGGAGCAGGCCAAGATCGCCGAGGACGCCGGCGCCGTCGCCGTCATGGCCCTCGAGCGGGTGCCCGCCGACATCCGTGCCCAGGGTGGCGTGTCTCGGATGAGCGACCCCGACATGATCGACGGCATCATCGCCGCCGTGTCGATCCCGGTCATGGCCAAGGCGCGCATCGGCCACTTCGCCGAGGCGCAGGTGCTCCAAAGCCTCGGTGTCGACTACATCGACGAGTCCGAGGTGCTGACGCCCGCGGACTACGCGCACCACATCGACAAGTGGGGCTTCACGGTCCCCTTCGTCTGCGGCGCCACCAACCTCGGTGAGGCGTTGCGCCGGATCACCGAGGGCGCGGCGATGATCCGGTCCAAGGGCGAGGCCGGCACCGGCGACGTCTCGAACGCCGTCACCCACATGCGGACGATCCGCGACGAGCTGCGCCGGCTGAGCACGCTGCCCGAGGACGAGCTGTACCTCGCGGCCAAGGAGCTCCAGGCCCCGTACGAGCTGGTCAAGGAGGTCGCGGCCGAGGGCAAGCTGCCGGTCGTCCTCTTCACCGCCGGCGGCATCGCCACCCCGGCCGACGCCGCGATGATGATGCAGCTCGGCGCCGAGGGCGTGTTCGTGGGGTCGGGGATCTTCAAGTCGGGCAATCCTGAGCAGCGTGCCGCGGCGATCGTCAAGGCCACCACGTTCTACGACGACGCCGACGTCGTCGCCTCGGTCTCCCGGGGTCTCGGTGAGGCCATGGTCGGCATCAACGTCGACGAGATCCCGCAGCCGCACCGCCTGGCCGAGCGCGGCTGGTGACCGGCGCCGGGGGGCGACCGGCGGGGGACGGCATACACGGCCACGGGCCCGTCCACCAGCTCGGCCCCGAGTGGGTCATCGGCCCGGACGGTCTGCCCTTCCGCCGCGGGGCGCGCGCGATCATCCTCGACGAGGCCGACCGGCTGCTGCTCCTGCAGGGGCATGACGCCGACGCCCCGCACCGCCGGTGGTGGTTCACCGTGGGCGGGGGGATCGACTCGGGGGAGAGCGACCGGGAGGCAGCCGCGCGCGAGGTCCGCGAGGAGACCGGGCTCGTGATCGGCCCGGAAGAGCTGCTCGGCCCCGTCTTCACCAGATGCGCCACCTTCGACTTCTTCGCCCAGACCTGCAGGCAGGACGAGGTGTTCTTCGTCGCCCGCGTGGCCGCTGGGGCGCTGCTCACGACAGAGGGCTGGACCGATGTCGAGCGGAAGTTCGTCGACCGGCTGCAGTGGTGGGAGCTGTCCGACCTGGCGCAGGTGGAAGAGGAGGTCTTCCCGCACGGCCTCGCCGGGCTGGTCGCCGGTCTGGCCGTCGGCTGGGACGGCGTCACCCGCCATCTCGCGGATGGCCCGTGACACCTGCCTGGCCGGTCCGTCCGGCGCTCTAGCCCGCTCGCATGAAGGAGGGGTGGGTCGGGCTCAGTAGACTCACGCACCGTGCCGTCAACCCTCGCGCCCACGATCGGCGTCCTGGCGATGCAGGGCGACATCCGGGAGCACCTGGCCGCGCTGGAGCGGTTGGGCACCCGCGCGGTCCGCGTCCGTCGGCCCGCCGAGCTGGCGGCCGTCGATGCGCTCGTGTTCCCCGGCGGGGAGTCGACCACGATGGACAAGCTGCTGCGCGCCTTCGACCTCTTCGAGCCGCTGCGTGACCGGCTGGCCGCCGGCATGCCGGCCTACGGCTCGTGCGCGGGCATGATCCTGCTCGCGAAGCGGATCCTCGACGGCACGCAGGACCAGCAGACCCTCGGCGCGCTCGACGTCACCGTCCGGCGCAACGCCTTCGGCCGTCAGGTGGACTCCTTCGAGGAGGACATCGTCGCGCCGGCCCTCGGAGCCGGCCCGCAGGACCGCCCGATGCGAGCCGCGTTCATCCGGGCGCCGTGGGTCGAGGATGCGGGGCCGGGCGTGGAGGTGCTCGCGCGCGTCAGCACCGGACCAGCCGCGGGTAGGATCGTCGCCGTTCGCGAGGGCGCCGTCATGGCGACCGCCTTCCACCCGGAGCTCGGGGCCGACCCGCGGGTGCACGCGGCCTTCGTGCGCCTGGTGCGAGACCGCCTCTCGTCCGAGCGCTGACGAGACACAGATCAGAGCAGCAAGGAGCCGAGGAGCCCCATGTCAGGTCACTCCAAGTGGGCCACCACCAAGCACAAGAAGGCAGTCGTCGACGCCAAGCGCGGCAAGCTCTTCGCCCGGCTGATCAAGAACATCGAGGTCGCGGCCCGCACGGGCGGCGTGGACCCCGCCGGCAACCCGACCCTGTTCGACGCCATCCAGAAGGCCAAGAAGTCGTCGGTGCCCGCGGACAACATCGACCGCGCGCTCAAGCGGGGATCGGGCGCCGAGGCCGGTGGGGCCGACTACCAGACGATCATGTACGAGGGCTACGGTCCTGGCGGCATCGCCGTGCTGGTGGAGTGCCTGACGGACAACCGCAACCGCGCCGCCTCGGACGTGCGTGTCGCGTTCACGCGCAACGGTGGTTCGCTGGCGGACCCCGGCAGCGTCTCCTACCTCTTCCAGCGCCGCGGTGTCGTCCTCGTGCCCAAGACCGAGGGGCTCTCCGAGGACGACGTCCTG
>JAHECE010000319.1 GCA_024641895.1 Actinomycetales bacterium | reverse complement strand
GGGCTGAGCGGCCTCGCCGGGACCGTCTCGCGACTCGGTGCCGCACTTCGGCCGCTCCAGAACGGCTTCGTCCGTTCGTACGCGGCGATGGTGCTCGCCGGGGCCGTGATCGCCCTCGTCGTCCTCCTGGTCGCGCGCGGCTGAGCCGGGTAGAGGAAAAAGGTAGACATCGATGCAGACTCTCCCCTGGCTCACGATCCTGATCGTGGTGCCGCTCATCGCAGCGCTGCTGCTGTGGCTGGTGACGCCGCTGCGCAAGCACGCGCAACCCATCGGCCTCGCGGTCTCGCTGGTCGTTCTCGGCGGCGCGCTGGTGATGGCGGCCGGGTTCGACGTCGAGGCCGCCGGCCACCAGCAGTTCGTCGAGCAGCAGCCGTGGATCCCGGCTCTCGGCGCGAGCTATGCCCTCGGGGTCAACGGCCTCGGCCTGCTCATGGTGCTGCTGGCGGCCTTCCTCGTGCCGATCGTCCTGGTCTCGTCGTGGCGTCACCTCGGTGGCGGCCCCGGCGCCCCGGCCGTCGCGGACTCGGCAGCGGCCGGCACCGCCGCATCCGAGGTGGCGGACGCCGAGCGCGCCCGCCGTCGTGCCGGGTACGTCGCGCTCGTGCTCGCGCTCGAGGCGCTGACCATCGCCGTGTTCGCCGCGCGGGACCTGTTCCTCTTCTACGTCGTGTTCGAGGCCGTCCTCATCCCGGTCTACCTCCTCATCGGGGCCTACGGGGGCCCGCGGCGGCGTTACGCGGCGGTCAAGTTCCTGCTGTACAGCCTCGTCGGCGGCCTGATCATGCTGGCGGCTGTGATCTCCCTCTACGTGGCCGGGCCGGGCGGCCCCGAGGGGTTCCTGCTCGACAACCTCACCGGGCTGACGCTGGCGCCCGCTCACGAGCGCTGGCTGTTCGTCGCCATCTTCTTCGCTTTCGCGGTCAAGGCGCCCATGTGGCCGCTGCACACCTGGCTGCCCGAGGCTGCCCAGCAGGGCACACCCGGAACGTCCACCCTGCTCGTGGGCGTGCTGGACAAGATCGGCACCTTCGGAATGATCGCGATCTGTCTGCCGCTGTTCCCGAACGCGGCCCGCTGGGCAGCCCCGGTGATCATCGTCCTGGCCCTGATCTCGATCATCTACGGCGGGCTGGTCGCGATCGGGCAGAGCGACCTCATGCGACTGGTGGCGTTCACGTCCGTCTCGCACTTCGGCTTCATCGTGCTCGGCATCTTCGCGTTCACCGGCACGGCGGTCACGGGCGCCGGGCTCTACATGCTGGCGCACGGGCTCTCGACGGCCGGGCTGTTCCTGGTCGGCGGGATGCTCACGGCGCGCGTCGGTACCCAGGACGTCGCCCGGTACGGCGGGATGCAGCGCGTGACGCCGGTGCTCGCCGGCATGTTCCTCGTGGCCGGTCTCGCAAGCGTCGCCCTGCCCGGCCTGTCCGGGTTCGCGCCCGAGTTCCTGGTGCTCATCGGCACGTACGCCCGCTCGGTGCCGGCGGGTGTCGTCGCCACCGCAGGCGTCATCATCGCGGCGCTGTACGTGCTGATCGCCTACCAGCGGATCTTCACCGGCCCGGTCAAGGACGCGCTCGCCCCGACGCCCGACCTCGGTTCACGTGAGCGGTGGCTCCTGGCGCCGCTCGTGGCCGCGCTGCTGGCCCTGGGCTTCTACCCGGCGCCCGCCATCGAGCTGCTCAACCCCGTCTCGCGGTCTCCGCCGTCGGGATCGTCGATCCCACCGACACCACTGCCGGGGGCGCGGCCGAGTCGGGCGCGACAAGCCCGGACGAGCACGCCGCCGGCGCCACCGCCGATACGGGCGCCGTTGAGGGGAGTGCTCAGTGACCGGCTTCTCCCCGGCTGCGATCGACTGGGTCGGTCTGAGCCCGCTCGTGATCATGCTCGGGGCGGCGGTTCTCGGGATGCTGTTCGAGGCCTTCCTGCCGGCTGCGCACCGGCGCAGCGCCCAGATCACGCTCGCCCTGGTCGCGACCCTCGGCTCGTTCGGGGCCGTCGTGCTGCTGTACGTCGAACAGATCGGTCGGGCCGGGGCCGTCGGCGGTCGGCCGATCGCTGGTGGCGCGATCATCGAGGACGGCCCCGCGCTGGTCCTGCAAGGCGTTCTCGCCGCGCTCGGCTTCATCGCTCTGCTGGTGATCGCAGACCGGACGGGGGCGCAGGAGGACGCCTTCGCGCCGCAGGCCGCAGCGGTGCCGGGCTCGCCCTACGAGGACCAGGTCCTGCGGGCCGGGCTCGTGCAGACCGAGGTCTACCCCCTCGTGCTCTTCTCGTTGACAGGGATGCTCGTGCTTCCCGCGGCCGGGGACCTGCTGACGATGCTCATCGGCCTCGAGGTCCTCTCCCTGCCGCTCTACATCCTGTCCGGCCTCGCGCGCCGCCGCCGGCTCCTGTCGCAAGAGGCCTCGCTGAAGTACTTCCTGCTCGGGGCCTTCGCTTCTGCCTTCTTCATCTTCGGCACGGCCCTGCTCTACGGGTTCGCGGGCTCCGTCTCCCTCACGGTGATCGCGGACTCGATCCCCAACATCACCGGGATGGACGCGCTTCTCGACGCCGGCCTGCTCTTCGTGCTGATCGGCATGCTCTTCAAGATCGGCGCTGCGCCGTTCCACGCCTGGGTCCCGGACGTCTACCAGGGCGCTCCGACGCCGATCACCGGCTTCATGGCCGCCTGCACCAAGGTCGCAGCCTTCGGCGCGTTGCTCCGCCTGGTCTACGTGGTGGGACCGGGGCTTCAATGGGACCTGCGCCCGGTCCTCTGGGGCGTGGCGGTCGTGACGATCGTCGTCGGGACAGCCGTGGCGATGAGCCAGACGGACATCAAGCGGATGCTCGCCTACTCCTCCATCGCCCACGCCGGCTTCGCCCTGACCGGCCTGTTCTCCTTCACGCAGGCGGGCGTCTCCGGGGTGCTGTTCTACATGCTGGCCTACGGCCTCGCGACGCTCGGCGCCTTCGGGGTCGTGACCCTCGTCCGGGAGCGCGACGCCGAAGGCAACATCGTCGGCGAGGCCACGCACATCGGGCAGTGGGCCGGCCTGGGCCGGCGCAATCCTGGGCTCGCCGTCGCGATGACGCTGTTCCTCCTGTCCTTCGCCGGCATCCCGCTCACGTCTGGTTTCATCGGCAAGTTCTCGGTGTTCTCGGCGGCGGCTGCCGGCGACGAGATGGCGCTGGTCGTCATCGGCGTCCTCGCGAGCGCGGCCGCCGCCTTCTTCTACGTCCGGCTGGTCGTCCTGATGTTCTTCACGGCGCCCGAGGGTGAGCAGACCACGGTCGTGACCTCGCAGGGCCTCTCGGCCGTCGCGATCGGCGTCGCCGCGGCGGGAACCGTCTTCCTGGGGGTCGTTCCCGGTCCGGTTCTCGACCTGGTGACCGAGGCGGCTAGATTCCTTCCGTGACCTCCCCGGCCTTCCCCGTGCGCGGACCCGTCCTCGAGGCGGCGCTCGCCCAGGGGCTCGAACGTGTGGAGACCGCGCTGCACGAGGCGGTCAGCCACGCCGACCCCCTCGTCGACGCCACCTCCCGGCACCTGGTCGAGGCCGGTGGCAAGCGTCTGCGGCCCGCCCTGACGCTCCTTGCCGCGCAGCTCGGCTCGGGGACGGACGAGGCGGTGGTCAAAGCGGCCGTCGCGGTCGAGCTGACTCACCTCGCCTCGCTGTACCACGACGACGTCATGGACTCCGCGCCCCTGCGCAGAGGCATGCCCGCCGCGCACGAGGTCTGGGGCAACTCGGTCGCCATCATCACGGGGGACGTGCTGTTCGCCCGCGCCTCCCGGCTCGTGGCGGACCTCGGGCCTGTCGCCGTCAGGATCCAGGCCGAGACCTTCGAGCGGCTCTGCCTCGGTCAGCTGCACGAGACCGTCGGGCCGGACGACGGCGCTGACCCCCTGGAGCACTACCTGGGCGTGCTGGCCGACAAGACGGCCTCGCTGATCTCCACCGCAGCCCGCTACGGCGCGATGTTCGCGGGCTCGACGCCGGAGCAGACGGAGATGGTCGCGGCGTACGGGCACAAGGTCGGCGTGGCCTTCCAGCTCGCGGACGACGTCCTCGACCTCGCCTCCGACGGTGGGCAGTCGGGCAAGACGCCGGGCACGGACCTGCGCGAGCGGGTCCCCACGATGCCCGTGCTGCTCCTGCGCGCCCGTGCCGCCGGGCCCGACGGCACGGATCGGGACCGGGCCCTGGTGGCTCAGCTGGACGCGGACCTCTCGACCGAGGAGGCGCTCGCGGCAGCCGTCGCCGGCCTGCGCGGGCACCCGGTCCTCGACGAGACCCGGGAGCGTGCAAGCGCTCTCGCCCGCGAAGCGGTCGACGAGATCGCCGGCCTCCCCGACGGCGACGTCAAGGACTCCCTGGTCGCGCTGGCCGCGGCACTGGTCGACCGGGCGACCTGAGCCGGCCGCGGTGATGCCGACTACGCCGTGGCTCGGCCCACGTGCGACGGTGCGGCCATGAGCGCCGGCCTTGCCCAACGATTCGTCACCCAGGTCCACGCGCATCTCTACCGGGTGAGCCGCGGGCGCATCGGTCGACGCCTCGGCCAGGTCGAGCAGGTCCTGCTCACCACCACCGGCCGCAGGTCCGGCGCGCAGCGCACGACGCCGCTCTCGGTCCTGGTCGACGGCGACGTCCTGGTCCTGATCGCGTCGAACGGCGGCGCCGCACGCCATCCCGACTGGTACCTCAACCTCGTCGCAGAGCCGCACGTGACCATCCAGCGCGGCGCCGAGGCGATCCCGATGCGCGCCCGGATCGCGACCCCGGTCGAGCGAGCGGTGCTGTGGCCGCGTGCCGTGGCCCTGTACGGCGGGTATGCCCGCTACCAGGACCGCACGGAGCGGGAGATCCCGGTGGTCGTGTGCGAGCCGCTCGATCACCATGTGGACCCCGCTCGTCTCATCTAGGGACCTGCGCGCCCTCGCCGTACACTGGATGGCGATTCCCGTGGCGCTGCGCGGCCTCTCGGCCGCGTGCGCATGCATGACACGACGAGAGGTACCCCCAGGCGTGAGCACCCCCCTGCGCGTCGCGATCGTCGGAGCCGGTCCCGCCGGCATCTATGCGGCCGACATCCTGTCCAAGACCGGCATCGACGTGAGCATCGACCTGTTCGAGCGGCTGCCGGCCCCGTTCGGCCTGGTCCGCTATGGCGTCGCGCCCGACCACCCGCGGATCAAGCAGATCATCGTCGCCCTGCACAAAGTGCTGCAGCGCGGGGACATCCGGCTCCTGGGCAACGTGGAGTACGGCGTCGATCTCAAGCTCGACGACCTGCGCCAGTACTACGACGCCGTGATCTTCTCGACGGGCTCGATCCGTGACGCCGCCCTGCCGATCCCCGGTATCGACCGGCCGGGCAGCTTCGGCGCGGCCGACTTCGTCTCTTGGTACGACGGGCACCCTGACGTGCCTCGCACCTGGCCGCTCGAGGCCACCCAGGTCGCGGTCTTCGGCGCCGGCAACGTGGCGCTCGACGTCGCGCGGATGCTCACCAAGCACCCGGAGGACCTCCTGCCGACGGAGATCCCGCCGAACGTCTACGAGATCCTGCAGCGGAACCCGGTCACGGACGTCCACATCTTCGCCCGTCGCGGCCCCGCCCAGGTGAAGTTCTCCCCGCTGGAGCTGCGCGAGCTCGGCCACGTGCCGGACGTCGACATCGTCGTCTACCCCGAGGACTTCGAGTTCGACGAGGGCTCGATGGAGGCGATCCGCTCGTCCAACCAGACCAAGCAGGTGGTCAAGACCCTCACCGACTGGACCCTGCGCGAGCCCGAGGAGCTCACCGCCTCCCGGCGCATCCACCTGCACTTCCTGCACCGGCCCGTGGCAGTGACGGGGGAGGACCACGTGCAGGGGGTTCGGACGGAGCGCACCGCGCTCAACGGTGACGGCACGACCTCGGGCACAGGGGAGTTCCACGACTGGGACGTCCAGGCCGTCTACCGCGCCGTCGGCTACTTCGGGTCGCCCCTGGTGGACATCCCGTTCGACGATGTCCGCGGCGTCATCCCGAACGAGGAGGGCCGCGTCGTCGACCTCGACGGCCGTCCAGTCGCCGGCATCTACGCGACCGGCTGGATCAAGCGGGGGCCCGTCGGCCTCATCGGCCACACGAAGTCCGACGCCTCCGAGACCATCCGCCACCTCGCCGAGGACGTCGACGCCGGCGTCCTGCCGACGGCGCCCGAGCGCGACCCGCAGGCGATCATCGACCTGCTCCGGGGCGCCGGTGTGCCGTATACCTCGTGGGAGGGCTGGGAGCTCCTCGACGCCTACGAGCAGTCCCTGGGGCAGGCGCAGGGTCGCGCTCGGGTGAAGGTGGTCCCTCGCGACGAGATGACCGAGATCTCCCGCGGCTGACGCCGCCGGGAACGCGCCGCCTGCAACGCGCAGCGCCGCCGGAACGCGCACGCCGTCCCAGGCGTTGCTCCTGTGCCGGGCGGTTGCCCGCGCGAACCTCCTGGAGACCCGACAGACATGTACCCGCACCGTCACCACTTCAACGGGCTCAAGACTGCAGCGCTGCTCGGCGTCATGTGGGCGATGGTGCTGGGCATCGGCGCCCTCGTCTCGAGCGGCACGGGGCGGTCGTCGTTCCTGTTCCTGTTCGCGGGCCTCGGGCTCCTCATGACGGCCTACGGCTACTGGAACTCGGACAAGATCGCGATCCGGGCGATGCAGGCGAGGCCGATCAGCGAGGCGGAGGCGCCCGGGATCTATCGCATCGTCCGCGAGCTCTCCACGGCTGCCCGGCAGCCGATGCCGCGGCTCTACATCTCGCCGACCGCCGCGCCGAACGCCTTCGCCACGGGCCGCGACCCGCGCAATGCCGCGGTGTGCGTCACCGAGGGCATCCTGAACCTGCTCAATGAGCGTGAATTGCGGGGCGTGCTCGGCCACGAGCTGATGCACGTCTACAACCGGGACATCCTCACCTCGTCCGTCGCGGCGGCGGTGGCCGGAGTGATCACGTCCCTGGCGCAGTTCCTGCTGTTCTTCGGTGGCGGCAACCGCGAGAACGGGAACCCCGTCGCCATGCTCGCGACCGCGTTCCTCGCGCCGCTCGCGGCGAGCCTCATCCAGCTGGCCATCAGCCGGACCCGGGAGTACGACGCCGACGAGGACGGATCTCGGCTCACCGGCGACCCGTTGGCACTCGCTTCCGCGCTGCGCAAGCTCGAGCGGGGAGCTGCGGCACGGCCGCTCCCGCAGACGGTCCAGCTCGAGAACGTCTCGCACCTCATGATCGCCAACCCGTTCCGCGGCGCCGGCATGGCGAAGCTGTTCGCCACGCACCCGCCCATGGACCAGCGGATCGCCCGGCTCGAGGCGCTGGCCGGCCAGACCTACCGCCCGGGGCCCTGATCTCGGGCGTGCGCCGGTCAACGACCCGACCGTAACGTCGGGTCGTTGACCCAGGCGACGGCGTCGGGCTCCCGTGTTCCGCCGATACCGAGGGCCAGCGACCGGGGCGGGCCCGACGACACGTTCACATGCGACGACCCGGCCGCGAGGCCGCAACGAGTCCTGGATGTCCAGGCTTCGCAGCACTCGCGCCCGAAGGGCCTGGAGTTCTGCGTTGTTGGGGTGTCGGCGTGCGCGGGCGGCCCCGGTTCGCAGGTCTCGCAGGCCGACGTCGACGCGAGCGAGCCGAGGCTGCTATCGGTAGTTGACGAACTGGAGGGCGACGTCGAGGTCGGCGTCCTTGAGTAGTGCGATGACGGCCTGGAGGTCGTCGCGGCTCTTGGCGGAGACCCGGACCTCGTCGCCCGTGATCTGAGTCTTGACGCCCTTGGGGCCGGCCTCGCGGATCTCTTTGGTGACCTTCTTGGCGTCCTCGCTCGAGAGGCCCTGCTTGAGGGTCGCCGCGAGCCGGTGCTCCTTGCCGGAGGGCTTGGGCTCGCCGTCGCCGAGGTCGAGCGCCTTGATGGACACGCCGCGCTTGATCAGCTTGGTCTGGAACACGTCCAGCACGGCGAGAACCCGCTCGGCCGAGTTCGCGGTCAGGACGATGCTCTCGCCGCTCCACGCGATCGAGGCGCCGACACCCTTGAAGTCGTAGCGCTGGGCGATCTCCTTCGCGCTCTGGTTGAGCGCGTTGTCGACCTCCTGCCGGTCGACCTTGCTGACCACGTCGAACGAGGACTCGCTGGCCATCTCACCTCTCCTGGTGCTGGGGTCCGGCGTGCCGGGCGGCCGCCAAGGCTTGGTATCCTTTCACCCGCACCCTGGTGCACGCACGGCGGGTTACCCGAGTGGCCAAAGGGAGCTGACTGTAAATCAGTTGCGGAATGCTTCGGGGGTTCGAATCCCTCACCCGCCACCGGCCCAACGGCCCTGACCTCTGACGAGGCAGGGCCGTTGGCGTACCCGGTGCGTCGACGCCGCGACTGACGGGGCCCGCCTCGGTCCGGGCCGAACGCGGAGGATCGCGGCCGGTGGCGCAGGTCGAGAGAGCGCTTGCGCGGTGGTCGCGTCCGCCCTGTGACCCGCGATTTCATCGCTTGGCCGCTGGGCGTGTACCCTCGTCTGCGCCGCCCCGATAGCTCAGTCGGCAGAGCGTCTCCATGGTAAGGAGAAGGTCTAGGGTTCGATTCCCTATCGGGGCTCTGGTCATGGGTCCAAGCAGCCTGCTCCTGCAGCGCGGCTCGGACCACGTGATCGCGGCGGGGTAGCTCAGGTGGTTAGAGCACACGGCTCATAATCGTGGTGTCGCGGGTTCGAGTCCCGCCCCCGCTACCGCTCGTGACACACGAGCGGTCGGCTGATTCGGCTGACCGCGCTCAGCGAACGTGAGGACAGCTCGTGGCCAGCAAGGCTCAGGACATCCGCCCGAAGATCACCCTCGCGTGCGAGGTGTGCAAGGAGCGGAACTACATCACCAAGAAGAACCGCCGCAACGACCCCGACCGCCTGCAGCTGGCGAAGTACTGCCCGCGCTGCAACGCGAAGACCGGTCACCGCGAGACTCGCTGACGCTCCGTCCTTCGGACGCTCGGCCACGGTGACGGCACAATGGGGAGCATGAGCGTCAACGCAGACTTCGTCGGCCGGGTCTTCACCGGCACGCCCCCATACGAGGTGTCGCGGGTCAAGATCGCCGAGTTCTCCTCGGCGGTCCAGTCCCTGCACCCCAGCCACCTGGACGTCGAGGCCGCCCGGGCCCTCGGCCACCCCGATGTCATCGCGCCCACGACCTTTGCGGTCGTGATCGCCCAGCGAGCCGAGGCGGAGTACATCACCGACCCGGCCGCGACGATCGACTTCTCGCGTGTCGTCCACGCCGACGAGCGGTTCACGCTCCAGCGACCGATCCACGCGGGTGACGTCCTGAGCACGGCAGTGCACGTCGACTCCATCGTCGAGCGACGCGGGATATCGATGGTGAGCACGCGGACCGAGATCACTGACGAAGCGGGCTCGTCGGTCGCCACCGTGCGGTCGACGCTCGCTGTGCGGGGGGAGTAGTCATGAGCGAAGAGATCGCCGTCGTCAAGGTTGCCGACGTCCCGGTCGGGACCGAGCTGTTCTCCGCGACTGTGGAGCTCGAGCGGTCCTCCCTCGTCAAGTACGCCGGTGCGAGCGGGGACTTCAACCCGATCCACTGGAACGAGCGCTTCGCACGCGAGGTCGGTCTGCCCAACGTCATCGTGCACGGCATGCTGACCATGGGCGTCGCCGCGAGCGTGCTCGAGGAGTGGATCCAGGACCCTGGTCGAGTCCTCGACTACGGCGTTCGGTTCACGCGGCCGATCCCGGTGCCGGACCCGGGCTCCGTCGAGGTCACCGTGGTCGGCAAGCTCGGTGCCGTGGACGCCGAAGCAGGCACCGCGCGAATCGACCTGAATGTCTCGTCCGACGGCGCCACGGTGCTCGGCAAGGCGCAGGCGGTCATCAAGACATAGCCCGCAGCCGACAGCTGCGCGCGACCGAGTCGGGGGGCCGGTAGCGCGGACGAGGCAGAGGCTCCCCGGAGAAGAGACGAGATGGGGAAGTGGCGAGTGCCCGTGGGGCCCGGTCCTGGACCGGCCCCGCGGCGCAGTGTCGCCGCAGGCCCGCAGGCGGCTCCGGCCGTGCCTGCCGCGCCGCTCGTTCCGTCCGTGGCAGCGCGCCGATGACCGCGATGACTCCGCAGGCGACGAAAGCGCCCGAGGCCGTGGCTCTGCGTCCGGAACCCCGGGTGCGAGCGGCTGCCTGGGCCGTGTTCGTGGTGTTCGCGCTCAACGGTTTCGTGTTCGCCTCCTGGGTGTCCAGGCTTCCAGCGGTCAGGGCGCAGCTCGACCTGACGGCCACCGACATGGGCCTGGTCCTGCTGACCGCGGCGGCCGGGGCGCTGGTCGCCCTGCCCCTGACGGGGGCGATGGTCGCCCGCTTGGGATCGGCCAACGCCACGCGACTGGCGGCCGTCATCTGTGCCGCGGGGCTGACCTCTGCAGCCGTGGCCGTCGGGGCGGGCAGCACCCCGTACGTCGCGGTCTCGTCCTTCGTTGCGGCGATGGGGGTCGGCGCCTGGGACGTGTCGATGAACATCCAGGGCGCCGTCGTCGAGCACCGCTACGGGCGGGCGATGCTGCCGCGGTTCCACGCAGGGTTCTCTCTCGGGGCGGTGGTCGGCGCGGCCGTCGGCGCGCTCGCGGCCGCGGCGGGGGTCTCGGTGACGCCGCAGGTCGCGACGACCTCGGTGCTCGCGGCCCTCGCCGTCGTCGGGGTCGTCGCCGGCTACCTGCCCGACGACGACGCCGCTGCGCTCGGGACGTCCCTCGAAAGCGCGCCTGAGCCGAGCGAGCGGTCCCGCAGCCCCTTCGGGGCGTGGCTCGAGCCGCGGACCCTGCTCCTCGGTCTGGTGGTGCTCGCGGCGGGGCTCGCCGAAGGCGGTGCGAACGACTGGATGGCCCTCGCCGTCGTCGACGAGTTCGCGGCGCCCGAGTCCGCCGGCGCGCTGGCGTTCGCCGTCTTCGTCTTCGCCATGACGGTGATGCGGCTGCTGGGCGCCCGTCTGCTCGATCGCTACGGCCGGGTCGCCGTCTTGCGGACCAGTGCCGCGTTGGCGCTCGTCGGGCTCCTGGTGTTCGGGCTGTCGTCCTCGCTGCCCGTGGCCATGGCCGGTGCGGTCGCCTGGGGGCTCGGCTCCGCGCTCGGCTTCCCGGTCGGGATGAGCGCTGCCTCGGACGATCCGCTGCGGGCAGCGGCGCGGGTGTCTGTGGTCTCCTCGATCGGCTATCTGGCATTCCTGGCCGGCCCGCCCCTGCTCGGCATGCTCGCGGACCACGTCGGCTACCGAACGGCGCTGATGGTGATCGCTGTCCCCGTTGCCGCTGGCCTCGTGCTGGCCTTCGCCGCCGCTCCGCTGCCCAGAAGGACCGCATCGCTGAGCCCGGCGCCCCGGGTTAGGCTGGCCGAATGTTGACGACGGGCAACCAGGCGCGGCTCGCGGACCTCACCACCTTGCGAGTCGGCGGTCCCGCCGGGCGGACGCTCGACGTCGACTCCGAGGCAGATCTCATCGAGGCCGTGCGCACTGCCGACGACGCCGGCGAGCCGCTGTTGGTCCTGGGCGGGGGGTCGAACGTCCTCGTCGACGATGCCGGATTCGACGGCGTCGTCCTGCGGGACCGGCGCCGAGCGATCGTCACGACGGACTCGTACGTGTGCGCCGGTGCGAGCGTGACCGTCCCGGCCGGGCAGCCATGGGACGACGTCGTCCTGCGGGCGGTGAGCGAGGGCTGGGTCGGGATCGAGGCTCTGAGCGGGATTCCCGGGTCGACCGGGGCGACGCCCGTGCAGAACGTCGGCGCCTACGGCCAGCAGGTGAGCGATGTCTTGTCTGCGGTCCGCGTGTGGGACCGCGGACAGGGTCGGATCCGCACCCTGGCCTTCGCCGACCTTGGTTTCGGGTACCGATCCTCGGTGCTCAAGCGGTCCCTCGCAGACTTCGGCCCGACGCCACGGTACGTGGTGCTCGACGTGACCCTGCAGATGCGCTTCGGTGACCTGTCCGCGCCGATCCGCTATCCGGAGCTGGCTCGCCGGCTCGGTGTGGAGGTCGGCAAGCGGGCGCCTGCGACGGAGGTTCGCGAGACGGTCCTCGCGCTGCGCCGGGGCAAGGGGATGGTGCTCGACCCGGACGACCACGACACCTGGAGCGCCGGGTCGTTCTTCACCAACCCCGTGCTGGACGCGGCAGGCGACGCCGCCCTGCCGGAGGACGCCCCGCGGTATCCGGCCGAGGGAGGCGGCGTGAAGACGAGCGCGGCCTGGCTCATCGAGCACGCGGGCTTCGGCAAGGGCTTCGGCCTGCCCGGGCCCGCGGCCCTGTCCACCAAGCACACGCTGGCCCTGACGAACCGGGGCGGCGCGACTGCCTCCGACCTCCTGGCGCTCGCCCGCACGGTTCGGGACGGCGTTCGTGCGGCGTTCGGCATCGAGCTCGTGCCCGAACCGGTGCTGGTCGGCTGCTCACTCTGACGCCCGAACCCGATCGGGTGCAGAGTGGCCGCGGCGGCGGCAGGTCCGGCTGGTGACGTCGGACTAGCGACCGCCCTCACGCCCGTGCCGTGGTGCCGGAGGCGCGGGTTGTGCCGGCACGGGTGGCCCGGCGAGCCAGCCGTCGACCTCGCTCGCGAGCGCGGCCTTGTCGGTCTGCGAGGCTCGTGACGCCTGGATCGAGGCGCGGGCGAGCGTCGCGAGATCGAGGTCGCTGAGCCCGTGCACGTCACGGGCCGCCTCGTACTGGGCGAGCAGCCTGGCGGCGAACAGCAGTGGGTCATCGGCGCCGAGTGCGACGCTCGCGCCGGCGTCGATGAGGGTCCGAAGCGGTACGGCCGCCAGGTCGGGATAGACCCCGAGGGCCACGTTGGACGCGGGGCACACCTCGAGCGCGATCCCTCGGTCGACGACGTCGGCCAGTACGGCCGGGTCTTCGGCAGCCCGCACGCCGTGGCCCAGCCGGTGCGGTGAGAGATGCTCGACCACTGACCGGACGTGGTCGGCGCCGAGCAGCTCGCCTCCATGGGGGACGAGCGCCAGGCCGGCGCGGGCTGCGATGCGGAAGGCCGGCGCCCAGTCCCGCGTCTGGCCGCGCCGCTCGTCGTTGCTCAGCCCGAATCCGACGACGGCGCCGGCCCCCTCCCCGGCGTGCTTGGCTGCGAGCCGCGCCAGGGCGCGCGCGTCGAGAGGATGGCGCAGCCGCGAGCAGGCGACGATCACGGCGACCGTGACGCCGGTGGCCGCGCTCGCTGCCCGCGCCTCGTCGAGCACGATCTCGAGGGCCGGTGTCAGGCCACCGACGGCCGGCGCGTACGTCGTCGGGTCGATCTGGATCTCGAGGCGGCGGGAGCCTTCGGCGGCGTCGTCCTGCGCGGCCTCGCGGACGATCCTGCGCAGGGCGGTCTCGGACCGCACGCAGGCCCGAGCGGCGTCGTAGAGGCGCTGGAAGCGGAACCAGCCTCGAGCGTCTGGGGGCACGTGCAACGGGCTCGTGGTGCGTAGCGCGGTCGGCAGGCGGATGCCCGCCTCGTCGGCCAGCTCGGCGAGTGTCGAGTGCCTCATGGAGCCGGTGAAGTGGAGGTGGAGGTGCGCCTTGGGCAGGTCTGCCAGGTTCCGGCGGGTGCGCACGCCTGGAGTCTGCCAAGCGGCGTGAGCCACGTCGGGCACCGCGCCGGGGCTGCGGTCAGGGTCCGCAGCGCGAGCGACCGCCGGCGCGCTCTGCGCCGGCGGTCGCCGAGGTGCTTTCGGGGGTGCCTCGGGTCAGCCTTGCTGGGCCAGCAGCGACTGGATGCGGCCGACGCCCTCGACGAGGTCGTCGTCGCCCAGGGCGTAGCTGAGCCGAAGGAAGCCGCTGGGGCCGAAGGCCTCACCGGGAACCACGGCGACCTCGACCTCCTCCAGGATCAGCGCGGCGAGCTCGGCTGAGGTCGTGGGCGTCGTGCCGCGGTAGGTCTTGCCGAGGACCCCGGCGACGCTGGGGTAGGCGTAGAACGCGCCCTTGGGCGTCGGGCACACGACGCCGTCGATCGCCCGGAGCATCTCGACCATGACGCGTCGGCGCCGGTCGAAGGCCGTCCGCATCTCGTGGACCGCCGAGAGGTCACCGGAGAGCGCGGCGATGGCGGCGCGCTGGGAGACGTTGGCGACGTTCGACGTCAGGTGCGACTGGAAGTTGGTCGAGGCCTTGATGACGTCCTTCGGGCCGATCATCCAGCCGACGCGCCAGCCGGTCATCGCGTAGGTCTTCGCGACGCCGTTGACGACGATGGTCGTGTCGACGAGCTCCGGGACGGCCCGGACGATCGGGGTGAAGACGGCGTCCTCGTACACGAGGTGCTCATAGATCTCGTCCGTGATGACCCAGATGCCGTGCTCGAGCGCCCAGCGGCCGATCGCCTCGGTCTGCTCGGGGGAGTACACCGCGCCGGTCGGGTTCGACGGTGAGCAGAAGAGCAGCGCCTTCGTCCGTTCGGTCCGAGCGGCTTCCAGCTGCTCGACGGTGACGAGGTAGTCCTGCTCGACGCCCGCGAACACCTCGACCGGACGTCCGCCCGCAAGAGCGATCGCCTCGGGGTACGTCGTCCAGTACGGGGCGGGCAGCAGCACCTCGTCGCCCGGGTCGACGATGGACGCGAAGGCCTGGAACACCGCCTGCTTGCCGCCGTTGGTCACGAGCACCTGGCCCGGGGAGACCTCGTAGCCGGAGTCTCGCAGGGTCTTGGCGGCGATCGCCTCGCGCAGCGCGGGCAGGCCCGCAGCGGGGGTGTATCGGTGGTTGACCGGGTTCCGGGCGGCCTCGACGGCGGCCTCGACGATGTAGGCAGGGGTCGGGAAGTCAGGCTCACCGGCACCGAAGCCGATGACGGGCCGGCCAGCGGCCTTGAGTGCCTTGGCCTTCGCGTCGACGGCGAGGGTGGCCGACTCGGCGATCGCTGCCAGGCGGGCGGAGACGCGGCGCTGGGCGCCGCCGGGGACGGGGAGGGGCGAGTTCTCGGTCACAGGGCCATCGTGGCAGAGCATGGCTGGGACCCGCCGGTTCGACCGCGCCGCGCCAGGTGCGTACACTCGGCCGCGGTGGTTGACGTCCGCCATGATGACGCGCGCCCTCGGGTGCGGGTCGGATGGCGGCCCAGGCCCTAGGGCAGTGGCGCAATTGGCAGCGCACCGGTCTCCAAAACCGGCGGTTGTGGGTTCGAGTCCCACCTGCCCTGCGTAGCGATGGGCGCCGTCAGGCGCCTGGACGGGACTCGCGGCCCGGCGATAGCCGGTGCCGCGGGCACTCGGACATCGGTGGAAGACGCTCCCGTCGGAGGCAGTCGGAGATCACGAGTGAGGACGGGCTGTGAGCGATTCCGCGAGCGTGACGTCGTCGGGCGACACCCCCAAGCGCCCGGCGGACGATCGTCGGCGGCGGGGCTTCGTGGCCCGCATCGTCCTGTTCGTGCGACAGGTCGTCGCGGAGCTGAAGAAGGTGGTCCGGCCCACGCGGCAGGAGCTCTTCACCTACATCGGCGTTGTCGTGGTGTTCGTGCTCGTCGTGATGGCCTTCGTGGGCGTGCTGGACCTCGGGTTCGGCCGCCTCGTTCTTTGGATGTTCGGCTGACCCGCTGACTCGGGCGCCGCCGGGCCCGCTGAGGACGGCGGCCCGACGGGGGCAGCGATGAGAGACGAGAGAAAGCAGGGCAAGGACGTGTCGCAAGAGTCTGAGGGCCCGGTGGCGGACGCCGCCGAGCCGGAGGTGGCCGACGTCGTCGAGCCCTCCGACGAAGTCGTCGAAGAAGTCCTCGAGGAAGTCGAGGAAGTCGAGGTCGATCCGGCCGAGGAGTTCCGCGCCACGCTTCGCGCACAGCCGGGTGACTGGTACGTGATCCACTCTTACGCCGGCTACGAGAACCGCGTGAAGGCGAACCTCGAGAACCGGATCCAGAGCCTCAACATGGAGGACTTCATCTACCAGGTGGAGGTCCCCATGGAGGAGGTCGTCGAGATCAAGAACGCGCAGCGCAAGGTCGTGCGGCGCGTGCGGATCCCCGGCTACGTCCTCGTGCGGATGGAGCTCACCGACGAGTCGTGGGGCGCCGTGCGCCACACGCCCGGAGTGACCGGCTTCGTCGGGCACACCCACCAGCCGGTCCCGCTGACCACCAGCGAGGTCTTCTCGATGCTGGCTCCCACGCTCGAGGTGGCTGCCCCGGCCCAGCGTGCTGCTGCCGCTCGGCCGATCCACGTCGAGTTCACCGTGGGCGAGTCGGTCACCGTGACTGACGGGCCGTTCGACACCCTGCCCGCCACCATCTCCGAGGTCCAGCCCGAGTCTCAGAAGCTCAAGGTCCTGGTCTCGATCTTCGGCCGGGAAACCCCGGTCGAGCTCTCCTTCAGCCAGGTCGCCAAGATCTGAGCCGGAGCTGCGCCCCGGCAGGCGCACCTCCGCCGAACGTAAGGACGCACCATGCCACCGAAGAAGAAGAAGGTCACTGGCCTCATCAAGCTCCAGATCAAGGCTGGGGCCGCGACGCCTGCGCCGCCGATCGGTCCTGCCCTGGGCCAGCACGGCGTCAACATCATGGAGTTCTGCAAGGCGTACAACGCGGCTACCGAGGCTCAGCGGGGCAACGTGATCCCGGTCGAGATCACGGTGTACGAGGACCGGTCCTTCACGTTCGTCACGAAGACGCCGCCGGCCGCGGAGCTCATCAAGAAGGCGGCAGGTGTTGCCAAGGGCTCGCCCACGCCGCACACGACCAAGGTCGCTCAGCTCAGCCGGGCGCAGGTTCGAGAGATCGCCGAGACCAAGCTCGTCGACCTCAACGCCAACGACCTCGGTGCCGCGGAGAAGATCATCGCCGGCACCGCCAGGTCGATGGGGATCACCGTCGCCGAGTGACGCCTGCCGACCCGCCCTGGGGCGGGCCGGCATCGTTGACAGGCACCACCCAGTCAGAACAGTGGCAGGGCCCGTGCGGGGTCCGTTGACCACGACTGCTCGACATACAGGAGAAGCAGAGATGTCCACGCACAGCAAGAAGTACCGCAAGGTCGCCGAGAAGATCGACCGCACCGCGCTGTACACCCCGCTCGAAGCCGTCCGCCTGGCGAAGGAGACGTCGACGACGGCGTTCGACGCCACGGTCGAGGTCGCGTTCCGGCTCGGCGTCGACCCGCGCAAGGCCGACCAGATGGTCCGCGGCACGGTGAACCTGCCGAACGGCACCGGCAAGACGGTGCGCGTCATCGTCTTCGCCGTCGGCGAGCGCGCCGAGCAGGCACTCGCCGCGGGCGCCGACGAGGTCGGCGGCGACGAGCTGATCCAGAAGGTCGCCGGCGGCTACACGGCGTTCGACGCTGCCGTCGCGACGCCGGACCTCATGGGCAAGGTCGGCCGGCTCGGCCGCGTCCTGGGCCCCCGTGGTCTCATGCCGAACCCGAAGACGGGCACCGTCACGATGGACGTCGCCAAGGCCGTCGAGGAGATCAAGGGCGGCAAGATCGAGTTCAGGGTCGACAAGCACGCGAACCTGCACTTCGTGATCGGCAAGACGTCCTTCCCCGAGGCATCCCTCGTCGAGAACTACGCCGCCGCGCTCGAGGAGGTCAACAGGCTCAAGCCGTCGGCCGCCAAGGGGCGATACCTGATCAAGGGGACCGTCTCGACGACCATGGGCCCCGGCATCCCCGTCGACACGGCCAAGGTGCGCAACCTCCTGGAGGAGCAGCCCGCCTGAGTCCGTCTGAGCAGTTTGCGACGCGGGCCGAGCAGTGGCCGAATGGCCCTGCCCGGCCCGCGTCGTCGTAGCGGCGGTGCGTACATTGCCTCGTCAGGTCGCCCATCGCCGCGGATCTCGGATCGATTTGGCGTGACGGCGCCCGCCCAGTACGATTCGTCCCGCCCAAGACCGCCGGTTGCCCGCCCCCGAGGTGGGACCAAGTCCGCAGATGCGGAGCCAGCGCAGGTGAGCAAGTTCGGTCGATCGTCACACGTTCCTCGTGCGCCTTTTCCGAGCCCCACGCCTGCGCGTGGGGCTCGTGTCGTCTGTGGGTGACGATCGGCGGCCCGTCTCGGAAGGAGGGCCATGGCGAGGCCCGACAAGGCAGCTGCGGTTGCCGAGCTCACGGACCGGTTCAACTCGGCCAACGCGGCCGTGCTGACCGAGTACCGCGGACTCACGGTCGCTCAGCTCAAGACGCTGCGGACCACCCTGCGCGGTACCGCGACGTATGCCGTGGTGAAGAACACGCTGACCGCGATCGCGGCCAAGCAGGCAGGCCTCGAGAACCTCGAGGGCTCGCTGAAGGGCCCGACGGGCATCGCCTTCGTCACCGGAGACCCGGTCGAGGCTGCCAAGGAGCTGCGTGCCTTCGCCAAGGCGAACCCGACGTTGGTCATCAAGGGTGGGGTCCTCGAAGGACGCCCCCTGTCTGCGGCTGAGGTCTCCCGGCTCGCCGAGCTGGAGCCCCGCGAGGTGCTGCTCGCGAAGGCTGCGGGAGCACTCAAGGCGAAGCTCCACCAGGCCGCGTACGTCTTCAACGCACCCGCCGCTCAGGCTGTGCGCACGATCGAGGCTCTGCGCGAGAAGCAGGCCGCCGAGGCCTGAGCCGTGGCCTGCCCGTGCGGGCAGGTTCGACTCAGGCGCGTCACCACAACCACTGCTTCTCGCGGAGCAGGACGACTAGGAAGGAACGCCACCATGGCGAAGCTCAGCACCGACGAGCTCATCGACGCATTCAAGGAGCTCACCCTCATCGAGCTCTCGGACTTCGTGAAGAAGTTCGAGGAGGTCTTCGAGGTCACCGCGGCCGCCCCGGTCGCCGTTGCCGCTGCCGGCGGCGCCGGCCCCGCTGCCGAGGTCGAGGAGGTGGAGGAGCAGACGGAGTTCGACGTCATCCTCGAGTCCTTCGGCGACAAGAAGATCCAGGTCATCAAGGAGGTCCGCGCCATCACGGGCCTGGGCCTCAAGGAGGCCAAGGACCTCGTCGACGGCGCACCCAAGCCCGTCCTCGAGGGCGCGGCGAAGGACGCTGCCGACAAGGCCAAGGAAGTACTCGAGGCTGCCGGCGCCACGGTCAGCATCAAGTGACCCAGCACCGGTAGGCGTCCCGCCTATCGGTCGTCCCGACGAGGAGGCCCGCACCGCATCGGTGCGGGCCTCCTCGTTGGACATGACCCGCCCACGCGGCTATGCTGCCGCTTTGCGCTGCCTCCTGCGTGCGCTCCGCCGTGCACACGATGCACTCGCGGCGCGCGCCGCTCGGACGCGAAGCGTGGAACCCATTCGCCAGGGAAGGACCCCTCTTGGCTGCCTCGCGCACCCCTGCTGAATCGATCGCTCAGGCTGTTGCCAACCGCACCGCGTCGCGAAGGGTCTCCTTCGCGAAGATCTACGAACCGCTGCAGGCCCCGGACCTCCTCGGACTCCAGCTCGAGAGCTTTGACTGGCTCCTCGGAAACGAGCGCTGGCAGGCTCGGGTGGCGGCGTCGGGCGGCCGTCAGGACGTCTCGCACACGTCCGGCCTCGAGGAGATCTTCGCCGAGATCTCTCCGATCGAAGACTTCGGCGGGTCGATGTCCCTGTCGTTCCGGGACCACCGGTTCGAGCCTCCGAAGTCCACCCCGGAGGAGTGCAAGGAGAAGGACTTCACCTACTCTGCGCCGCTCTTCGTGACGGCCGAGTTCGTCAACTACACGACCGGTGAGATCAAGTCGCAGACGGTCTTCATGGGTGAGTTCCCGCTCATGACGGAGCGTGGCACCTTCATCATCAACGGCACCGAGCGTGTCGTCGTCTCGCAGCTCGTCCGGTCTCCGGGCGTCTACTTCGAGCGGACGGCGGACAAGACGTCCGACAAGGACATCTACACCGCGAAGATGATTCCGTCGCGCGGGGCGTGGCTCGAGTTCGAGATCGACAAGCGTGACTCGGTCGGCGTCCGCGTGGACCGCAAGCGCAAGCAGTCCGTCACGGTCCTGCTCAAGGCGCTCGGGATGACCGAGGGCGAGATCCGCGAGGAGTTCGCCGCGTACCCGGCCGTGCTCGACACCCTCGACAAGGACCACGTGTCCACGCAGGACGAGGCGCTGCTCGACATCTACCGCAAGATCCGCCCGGGCGAGCCCCCGACGGTCGAGGCGGGCGCAGCCCTCCTGGACAACTTCTACTTCAACTCCAAGCGGTACGACCTCGCGAAGGTCGGTCGCTACAAGCTGAACAAGAAGCTCGGTGTCGACGCCCCGCTCTCGGACTCCGTGCTCTCGGTGCGCGACGTCGTCGCGACCGTCAAGCACCTCGCGGCGCTGCACCTCGGAGACGCCGAGATGCCCGGCGTCCGCGACGGCGAGGCGGTCGCGGTGCGCGTCGAGACCGACGACATCGACCACTTCGGCAACCGGCGCATCCGCGCTGTCGGCGAGCTCATCCAGAACCAGGTCCGCACCGGCCTGTCCCGGATGGAGCGGGTCGTGCGCGAGCGCATGACCACGCAGGACGTCGAGGCGATCACGCCGCAGACCCTGATCAACATCCGACCGGTGGTCGCGTCGATCAAGGAGTTCTTCGGCACGTCCCAGCTCTCGCAGTTCATGGACCAGAACAACCCCCTGGCCGGTCTGACGCACAAGCGGCGCCTCTCCGCCCTGGGCCCCGGTGGGCTCTCCCGCGACCGCGCCGGCATGGAGGTCCGTGACGTCCACCCGTCGCACTACGGGCGCATGTGCCCCATCGAGACGCCGGAGGGGCCGAACATCGGTCTCATCGGCTCGCTCGCGACCTACGGCCGGATCAACCCGTTCGGGTTCATCGAGACGCCGTACCGGAAGGTCGTCAAGGGGCGGGTCACCGACGAGGTCGAGTACCTCACGGCTGACGACGAGGACAGGCACGTCATCGCTCAGGCGAACGCGCCGATCGGCGAGGACGGCACCTTTGTCGAGGACCGGGTGCTCGTCCGGATCCGCGGCGGCGAGGTCGAGTACATCCCGGCCGAGGCCGTGGACTACATGGACGTCTCCGCGCGCCAGATGGTGTCTGTCGCGACGGCGATGATCCCGTTCCTGGAGCACGACGACGCCAACCGCGCGCTCATGGGCGCGAACATGCAGCGACAGGCGGTGCCGCTGCTGCGCAGCGAGGCGCCGCTGGTCGGCACGGGCATGGAGCGGCGCGCGGCCGTCGATGCGGGCGACGTCATCATCGCCTCGAAGCCCGGTGTCGTGACCGAGGTATCGGCCGATTCCGTGCATGTCTCGGCTGACGACGGTACGACCCAGGTCTACCGGGTAGCGAAGTTCCGGCGTTCCAACCAGGGCACCTCCTACAACCAGCGCGTGCTGGTGGACGAGGGCGACCGCGTCGAGGTGGGCTCCGTGCTTGCTGACGGCCCGGCGACCGACGAGGGCGAGCTTGCGCTCGGGCGCAACCTCCTCGTGGCCTTCATGTCCTGGGAGGGCCACAACTACGAGGACGCCATCATCCTGAGCCAGCGGCTCGTGGCGGAGGACGTGCTCTCCTCGATCCACATCGAGGAGCACGAGGTCGACGCCCGCGACACGAAGCTCGGCCCCGAGGAGATCACGCGGGACATCCCCAACGTCTCGGACGAGGTCCTGGCTGACCTCGACGAGCGCGGGATCATCCGCATCGGCGCTGAGGTCGGCGCCGGCGACGTCCTCGTGGGCAAGGTGACTCCCAAGGGCGAGACGGAGCTGACTCCTGAGGAGCGACTCCTGCGCGCGATCTTCGGCGAGAAGGCCCGCGAGGTCCGCGACACCTCACTGAAGGTCCCGCACGGCGAGTCCGGCACCGTGATCGGTGTGCGGGAGTTCAACCGTGAGGACGGCGACGAGCTGCCCCCCGGGGTGAACCAGCTCGTGCGCGTCTACATCGCCCAGCGACGCAAGATCACCGATGGTGACAAGCTCGCAGGCCGGCACGGCAACAAGGGTGTCATCGCCAAGATCCTGCCCGTCGAGGACATGCCGTTCCTCGAGGACGGCACCCCCGTCGACGTGGTTCTCAACCCGCTCGGCGTGCCCGGCCGGATGAACGTCGGCCAGGTCCTGGAGACTCACCTCGGCTGGGTCGCCAAGCAGGGCTGGGACGCGCGCACCGCGGAGGGCGGATCGCCCGAGTGGGCCCGCAACCTGACAGCCGAGGCGCTCGTGGGCGAGCCCGGCCAGACCGTGGCCTCGCCCGTCTTCGACGGCGTGCACGAGGACGAGCTTGCAGGTCTGCTCGACTCGACGACCCTGAACCGCGACGGCCGGCGCATGGTCGACGGCACGGGGAAGGCGCGGCTCATGGACGGACGCTCCGGCGAGCCGTTCCCCGAGCCGGTCGCGGTCGGCTACATGTACATCCTGAAGCTCCACCACCTCGTGGACGACAAGATCCACGCGCGTTCCACCGGTCCGTACTCGATGATCACGCAGCAGCCGCTGGGTGGTAAGGCGCAGTTCGGTGGCCAGCGCTTCGGTGAGATGGAGGTGTGGGCGCTCGAGGCATACGGCGCTGCCTACGCACTCCAGGAGCTCCTCACGATCAAGTCCGACGACGTCCCCGGTCGGGTGAAGGTCTACGAGGCGATCGTCAAGGGCGAGAACATCCCCGAGCCCGGGATCCCCGAGTCGTTCAAGGTGCTCATCAAGGAGATGCAGTCCTTGTGCCTGAACGTCGAGGTCCTGTCCAGCGATGGCCAGTCCATCGAGATGCGTGACACCGACGAGGAGGTCTACCGCGCAGCCGAAGAGCTGGGCATCGACCTGTCTCGCCGTCCCGACGCAAGCAGCGTCGACGAGATCTGAGCCTGCGCCCCCGTGCGCCGCTGCCCTGGCGGCGGCGCACGGGGAGCGCCGGCCCCCACCCGCTTTTCACGCTGCTTAAGTTCAAGGAAGTAGGAACACCCTTGCTCGACGTCAATGTCTTCGACGAGCTGCGCATCGGCCTGGCAACGGCCGACGAGATCCGGGCTTGGTCCCACGGCGAGGTCAAGAAGCCCGAGACGATCAACTACCGCACGCTGAAGCCGGAGAAGGACGGGCTCTTCTGCGAGAAGATCTTCGGCCCCACCCGGGACTGGGAGTGCTACTGCGGCAAGTACAAGCGCGTGCGCTTCAAGGGGATCATCTGTGAGCGCTGCGGCGTCGAGGTGACGCGCTCGAAGGTGCGCCGCGAGCGGATGGGCCACATCGAGCTCGCCGCACCGGTCACGCACATCTGGTACTTCAAGGGTGTCCCGTCGCGGTTGGGCTACCTGCTCGACCTCGCGCCGAAGGACCTCGAGAAGGTCATCTACTTCGCGGCCTACATGATCACGTGGGTCGATGAGGACGGCCGGCGCGAGGACCTCCCGAGCCTCCAGAACGAGATCGACCTCGAGAAGACGCAGGTCGCCAACCGCCGCGACCAGGAGATCGAGCGTCGCGCTCAGCGGCTCGAGGCCGACCTCGCGGAGCTCGAGGCCGAGGGTGCCAAGGCGGACGCGCGACGCAAGGTGCGCGACTCGGCCGAGCGCGAGATGGCGGGCCTGCGCAAGCGCGCGGAGCTCGAGATCGACCGCCTCGAGCAGGTCTGGGACCGCTTCAAGAACCTCAAGGTCGCGCACCTCGAAGGTGACGAGCTGCTCTACCGGCAGCTGCTTGAGCGCTACGGGCCGTACTTCGAGGGCTCCATGGGCGCTGCCGCGATCCAGAAGCGGCTCGAGAGCTTCGACCTGGCCGCCGAGTCGGACAGCCTCCGCGAGATCATCCGGACGGGCAAGGGCCAGCGCAAGACCCGCGCCTTGAAGCGGCTCAAGGTCGTCAACGCTTTCCTCACGACGTCCAACTCGCCGCTGGGCATGGTGTTGGACTGCGTCCCCGTCATCCCGCCGGATCTGCGTCCGATGGTTCAGCTCGACGGTGGCCGCTTCGCGACGAGCGACCTGAACGACCTCTACCGCCGGGTGATCAACCGGAACAACCGCCTCAAGCGCCTTCTCGACCTCGGTGCCCCCGAGATCATCGTGAACAACGAGAAGCGGATGCTCCAGGAGGCCGTGGACGCGCTGTTCGACAACGGCCGCCGCGGTCGGCCGGTGACCGGCCCGGGCAACCGCCCGCTGAAGTCGATCTCCGACATGCTCAAGGGCAAGCAGGGGCGTTTCCGTCAGAACCTCCTCGGCAAGCGCGTGGACTACTCGGGTCGTTCGGTCATCGTGGTCGGACCCCAGCTCAAGCTGCACCAGTGCGGTCTGCCGAAGCAGATGGCCCTCGAGCTCTTCAAGCCCTTCGTCATGAAGCGGCTCGTCGACCTCAATCACGCCCAGAACATCAAGTCCGCGAAGCGGATGGTCGAGCGGGCGCGCCCGGTCGTCTGGGACGTCCTCGAGGAGGTCATCACCGAGCACCCGGTGCTTCTCAACCGCGCGCCGACACTGCACCGGCTCGGGATCCAGGCCTTCGAGCCTCAGCTGGTCGAAGGCAAGGCCATCCAGATCCACCCGCTCGTCTGCACCGCGTTCAACGCCGACTTCGACGGCGACCAGATGGCTGTCCACCTCCCGCTCAGCGCGGAGGCTCAGGCCGAGGCGCGGATCCTCATGCTCTCGAGCAACAACATCCTCAAGCCGTCCGACGGCCGTCCCGTGACCATGCCCACCCAGGACATGATCATCGGCCTGTTCCACCTGACGTCTGCCCGCAGCGGAGTCAAGGGTGAGGGTCGCGCCTTCACCTCGGTCGCCGAGGCGATGATGGCGTTCGACGCGGGCGCACTCGACCTGAACGCCGAGATCACGCTTCGTTTCACGGACCTCGTGCCGCCGGCGGGCTGGGTGCCCCGAGAGGGCTGGGTCGAGGGTGACCCGATCCTGCTCAAGACGACCCTGGGCCGGACTCTCTTCAACGAGCTGCTCCCGGTGGACTACCCCTTCGTCGCATCGGTGGTCGACAAGAAGACGCTCTCCGGGATCGTCAACGACCTCGCGGAGCGCTACCCGAAGGTCGAGGTGGCGGCGAGCCTGGACGCGTTGAAGGAGGCCGGTTTCCGCTGGGCCACCCGGTCGGGTGTGACCATCGCGATCTCCGACGTGGTGACCCCTTCTCGCAAGCGGGAGATCCTCGAGGGGTACGAGGCGCAGGCAGCCAAGGTGCAGCAGCAGTTCGAACGCGGTCTGATCACGGACGACGAGCGTCGTAACGAGCTCATCGACATCTGGACCCAGGCGACCAACGACGTCGACGAGGCGATGCGGGAGAACTTCCCGGAGCGCAACGCCGTCTACCGCATGGTCGGTTCCGGTGCCCGAGGCAACTGGATGCAGGTCCGGCAGATCGCGGGTATGCGCGGTCTCGTGGCCAACCCCAAGGGCGAGATCATCCCGCGGCCGATCAAGTCCAACTACCGCGAGGGCTTGTCGGTCGTCGAGTACTTCATCGCCACCCACGGTGCCCGCAAGGGTCTGGCCGACACCGCCCTGCGCACGGCCGACTCGGGCTACCTGACCCGGCGCCTCGTGGACGTCTCCCAAGACGTCATCATCCGCGAGGAGGACTGCGGCACCGAGCGCGGTCTGCCGACCGTCATCGCCGAGAAGGTCGGTGACGGCCTGCGCCGAACGGACACCGTCGAGACGAGCGTCTACGCGCGGAACCTGGCCTCCGACGTTGTCGCCGAGGACGGCACAGTCCTTGCGGAGGCCCGGTCCGACATCGGCGACGTGCTCATCGCGCGCCTGATCGACGCAGGCGTCACGTCCGTCAAGGTCCGTTCCGTGCTCACCTGTGAGTCGCGGGTCGGGACGTGTGCCTACTGCTACGGGCGCTCGCTCGCCACCGGCAAGCTCGTCGACATCGGCGAAGCCGTCGGCATCATCGCGGCGCAGTCGATCGGCGAGCCCGGCACGCAGCTGACGATGCGCACCTTCCACACGGGTGGGGTGGCGTCCGCAGAGGACATCACCCAGGGTCTGCCCCGCGTCCAGGAGCTCTTCGAGGCCCGCACTCCCAAGGGTGAGGCCCCGATCAGCGAGTCGACCGGTCGCGTGACGATCGATGAGTCCGAGCGGGCGCGCCGCATCATCGTGACGCCCGACGACGGCTCGGAGGAGGTCATCTACCCCATCACCAAGCGTTCGCGCCTGCTGGTGAACGACGGCGACCACGTCGCCGTGGGCCAGCAGCTCATCTTCGGCGTCGTCGACCCGAAGAAGGTGCTGCGTATCCTCGGCCCCCGTGCGGTGCAGAAGCACCTGGTCGACGAGGTCCAGCAGGTCTACCGCTCGCAGGGCGTGGACATCCACGACAAGCACATCGAGGTCATCGTTCGCCAGATGCTGCGTCGGGTCACCGTGCTCGACTCCGGCGAGTCCGGCCTGCTTCCCGGCGAGCTCGCCGAGCGTGGGCGGTTCGAGGACGAGAACCGGCGCGTCGTTGCCGAGGGCCTGACCCCGGCCTCGGGCCGTCCGGAGCTGATGGGGATCACGAAGGCTTCGCTGGCCACCGACTCGTGGCTGTCGGCGGCGTCCTTCCAGGAGACGACGAAGGTGCTCACGGAGGCCGCGATGAGCGGTCGCAGCGATTCCCTCCTCGGCCTCAAGGAGAACGTGATCCTCGGCAAGCTCATCCCGGCGGGTACGGGCCTGGCCCGATACCGCAACGTGCGGGTGGAGCCGACCGAGGAGGCCAAGGCGGAGATCTTCCCGAGCCTCGGCTACGACGAGATCGACTTCGGGGCGCAGAGCGACGGCTCTGGCGCCGCGATCCCGCTCGAGGAGTACGACTTCGGCGGCGGGTACGGAGGCGACTACCGCTGACGTGCCGCCGAACGCGGGCCCGCCCTGGTGTGAAGCACCGGGACGGGCCCGCGTTCGTCATCTCGGGGGTCGAGGCTGCGGCGCAGGCTCCGGTGCCGACGCTGCGCGACGGCCCCGGGACTCAGGCCTCGGCGTCCACCCTGACCCGGCGGGCACCCCACGCGACAACCGCGACGCCCTCTGCGGCAAGCGTGTCGACGAAGTCGTCGTCCTGGAGCAGCCGGAGCTCCCATTGTCTCTTCAGTCGCTCAGCCGGCAGCCGGTGCGGGCCTTCCGTCGCGGAGGCGGGGTGCAGCATGAGCTCGCTGAGCCCGTCCGGCAGCTCCCCGATCATGCGGAGGTAGGAGTTCCGCAGGTCTGCGTAGCCGGAGATCTCGGCACCCGGGCGCCAGTCCGTCACCAGGGTCTCCGGGAGCTGGACGTCGAGGTCGTCGGCGAGGGCGACCGCGGCTCGGTGGACGACCCGGACCGCGGGAGGTACTGCCCCCAGTGCCTCCGGCACCTTCCGGGGTAGCCGCAGCGCTAGACCGTGCTCGGCACAGGCGAGGACGGCGCTGTGCAGGAAGTGGCGCCCGCGGATGCCGTAGATCGCCCCTGAGTGGGAGTCGAGATGGGTCGGTCTCGCGCCGGCCTGGGCGAACCAGGCGATCTGCGCGCGAAGCTCGGCGAGCACTTCGTCGTGCATCGCTGCTCGGGCGAAGGAGGTGACGTCGGCGTAGAAGGCAGAGCCGCCGGGCTGCATCAGGCTCCTGCCCCGCGTTCGCGGCTCCCAGGCCCTCGGTGTCTCGTTGGTGAGCGTGGCGTGCACACCGAGCGAGAAGGGCTTGGACCCGTCCGTGCCCGTGAATGCCTTGAGTCGATCCACGGCGAGGCCGGCCCAGACTGCCACGGGAATCACGCTCGCGGCGCTCACCCGGCCGGCGGGGATCAGCTCGGCCACGGCGTGGATCGTGGCCTCGTCCATGCCGAGGTCGTCCGCAGTGATGACGATCCTGCGGGTCATTGCTCAGATGCTGTTCCGCGGTCGTCGTCGCTGCGTTCGACCGCGCGGTCCGGCTCGGGGATCCGTACGGACTGTGCAATGAGCGCTGCGATGACGAGAAGGGCGAAGGGGAAGACGGTCATCAGGAAGCGCGCGGCTTCGGCAGGGTGCGGGCCGGGGTCTTTGCCGCTGATGAAGCCGTAGAAGCTCGCGACTGCGAGGAAGGCGAGGGACTTCAGCAGAGCGTTGAGCCGGTTGAAGAACCCGAATGCCGCGATGAACATCGCCTCCCGGCGCAGCCCGGTCTTCGCGGCGTCGACGTCGATCAGGCGAGCGATGACGAGGTCAGCGGCGGCGATCACGCCGCTGAGGCCGACGCCGACCAGTGCCCCCGCGGCGACCGCCGTGATCAGGGAGCCGGCCAGGTACATCGGGACGAGTGATGCCGCGAGGACGACGAGTGCTATCCGCCAGATCCGCAGCGCGCCGTGGCGCTGCACCAAGCGGACCCAGACGGGCAGCATGCCGATGGCCACGAGGATGACGCTGGCCAGCAGGAACGTGGTGTTGCCGGCGTCGAGGCCTAGGGCGTACTTCACGAAGAACGGGGCGCCGGCCAGGATCAGTGCGCTCGCGCCCGCATACGCGCCCAGCGTGATGGCGATGCGCCAGAACGCCGCGGTGCCCAAGATCGCCCGGATCGAGTCCCGGATGCCGGGGGTCGGGGTGAAGCGCGCCGCCGGGTCCTCGTGTGCGCCGAGCGCCATGAACACGATGACGACGGCCGCGAGCGAGCCGTAGACGGCAGCGGTGCGTTGGTAGCCGATCGCCTCGGCGACCAGGGGCGTGAGTGCGACGCTGATGATCATCGCGATGAGCATGGCGCCCTGGCGCAGGGCGTTCGCCGTGGCCCGTCGGCCCTCTTCCGGGAACAGCTCCGGGAGGAGGGCGCCGTAGTTGGTGTTGATGAGGGAGTCGAACGTCTCCGTGAGGATGGCGAAGGCCGCGAACCACGCGACCATCGCCCAGCCGTCCTGGGCCTGCTCGGGCGGAGAGTAGAAGGCGATCAGGCTCAGGGCGAGAAGGGGCGCGCCGACGAGCAGCCACGGTCTCCGGCGGCCGAAGCGGGACCTCGTGCGGTCGGAGAGGTAGCTGTAGACCGGGTTGTCGATCGCGTCGATCACTGCGTAGACGACCATGACGGTCGCGAACACCCGGGTGTCGAGTCCGAGCTTGTCGACGTAGAAGTACCCCATGAACGTGACGAACATGTTGATCGGGATCGATGTCCCGAACATGCCCACCGCGTACCGCCATGGCCGCGTGGACACGGGTGCGCCGACGGCGTCGGTGAGGTGAGTCGTCATGGTGGAACCCCCTGATGTGCTCGACCGGCCGAGTCTAGGGCGCCGGGCGACGACCGGCACCTGGAGGTAGCGCGGCGCTCGCCGGGACCCGTGCAGTGCCTTCTGCCCCGGGCGCTTTGACGCTCGACACGACGCCGGAGTATTGTCTCGGGCGGTGTCCGCGACGTCGGGCCCTCGTGCGCGCGCAACGGTCCCAGCAGACGGTCGTCAGACAGGTCGGTGGGGGACCGGAGCGCGCGAAGCGGTCGATCGACCGCCGTGCACCCCGCGATTATTGTCCCTGGACAGGGAGAATAGGGCGCGCCCGGCCGGTCGACACGCCCGAGCGCGGGGGTCGATCCGGGGGCAGGGTGCGGACTCGCACCACACGACAGACACGCAGATCGAGACGGAGACGTAGTGCCCACGATCCAGCAGCTGGTCCGCAAGGGACGCAGCGCCAAGGCCGGCAAGTCCAAGACGCCGGCCCTCAAGGGCAGCCCCCAGCGGCGCGGCGTGTGCACTCGCGTGTACACGACCACCCCGAAGAAGCCGAACTCGGCGCTGCGCAAGGTCGCTCGCGTCCGGCTCTCCAGCCAGATCGAGGTCACGGCGTACATCCCCGGCGTCGGTCACAACCTCCAGGAGCACTCCATCGTGCTCGTTCGCGGCGGCCGTGTGAAGGACCTTCCCGGTGTCCGCTACAAGATCGTTCGCGGCGCGCTCGACACCCAGGGTGTCCGTGGGCGCAAGCAGGCGCGGAGCCGCTACGGCGCGAAGAAGGAGAAGAAGTAATGCCTCGTAAGGGCCCCGCCCCGAAGCGCCCCCTGGTCATCGACCCGGTCTACGGCTCACCCCTGGTCACCCAGCTGGTGAACCGCGTCCTCCTCGACGGCAAGAAGTCCGTCGCTCAGCACATCGTCTACGGCGCTCTTGAGGGTGTGCGGACGAAGACGGGCGGCGACCCGACGGTCGTCCTCAAGCGCGCCATGGAGAACGTCCGGCCCGCGCTCGAGGTTCGCTCGCGCCGCGTCGGTGGCGCGACCTACCAGGTGCCGGTCGATGTGCGGCCGAGCCGCTCGACCACGCTCGCCCTGCGCTGGCTCGTCGACTACTCACGCGCTCGCCGCGAGAAGACGATGACCGAGCGTCTGATGAACGAGATCCTCGACGCTTCGAACGGGCTCGGTGCCGCGGTCAAGCGTCGCGAGGACACGCACAAGATGGCCGAGTCGAACAAGGCCTTCGCGCACTACCGCTGGTAGAAGCGCCCTCCCGACGCACGCGCGACGAAAGAGACTTCTGTGGCACTTGACGTGCTCACCGACCTGACCAAGGTCCGGAACATCGGCATCATGGCGCACATCGACGCCGGCAAGACGACGACGACCGAGCGGGTCCTGTTCTACACAGGCATCAACTACAAGATCGGTGAGGTCCACGAGGGCGCCGCCACGATGGACTGGATGGCTCAGGAGCAGGAGCGCGGCATCACGATCACGTCGGCCGCGACGACCTGCTACTGGAAGAACAACCAGATCAACATCATCGACACCCCCGGTCACGTCGACTTCACGGTCGAGGTCGAGCGCTCGCTGCGGGTGCTCGACGGCGCCGTCGCCGTCTTCGACGGCAAGGAAGGTGTCGAGCCCCAGTCGGAGACGGTGTGGCGGCAGGCCGACAAGTACAACGTGCCGCGCATCTGCTTCGTCAACAAGATGGACAAGTTGGGCGCGGACTTCTACTTCACGGTCCGCACCATCGTGGACCGCCTCAAGGCGAAGCCGCTCGTCATCCAGCTGCCCATCGGCGCGGAGAACGACTTCATCGGCGTCGTCGACGTCATCGAGCGTCGTGCGCTCACCTGGCGCGGTGAGACGGAGCTCGGCGCGGCTTTCGAGATCGAGGCCGTCCCGGCGGACCTGGTGGACCGTGCAGAGTCCTACCGCAACGAGCTGATCGAGGCTGTCGCGGAGACCGATGACGAGCTGCTGGAGAAGTACCTCGGCGGCGAGGAGTTCACGGTCGCGGAGATCAAGGCCGGCATTCGCAAGCTCACGATCGCGGGCGACGCGTACCCGGTGC
>JAHECE010000120.1 GCA_024641895.1 Actinomycetales bacterium | reverse complement strand
TCACGGGGACCAGGGCCTTCCGACGACACCGGGCGAATCGCTAGGACGCGGCCCGGCGTGGCGTCACTTGGTGACGACGGCGAGGATGTCGCGCGCGGAGAGGATGAGGTACTCCTCGCCTGCGTACTTCACCTCCGTGCCCCCGTACTTGCTGAAGATCACGACGTCGTCGACTGCGACGTCGACAGGGATCCTGCTGCCCTTGTCGTCGACACGACCGGGGCCGACCGAGATGACCTTGCCCTCTTGGGGCTTCTCCTTGACCGTGTCCGGGATGACCAGACCGGAAGCAGTCATCTGCTCGGCCGCGAGCGCCTGAACGACGACGCGGTCCTCGAGCGGCTTGATGGAGACCGACACTGCGGACCTCCTCCTTCGCTTAGTGCACTGCTGGACGATGAGTGACCGCGCTTGTCCCCTGCGCCCGCCGTCGCGGGGGTCGGGCGTCGAGGATCCGGCGCGGCGGGCCCGCCCCGGAGGGCGGGAGCCATCGGCAAATCTAGGGCCGGCTTAGCACTCGGTCAAGGCGAGTGCCAACCGGGGCGCCTCGACCCCACCCGCCGGGCCACCTGGCAGGATCGCCGGTGTGAACGATGACGGCCTACGCCTGCTGCTGTCCCGCGACGGCTGGGCCCTGCTCGAGTCGTTGCCCCCGTACGACGAGGACCACGCTCTCGGGCTCTCGACGGCGTTGCGGGACCGCGGCCTCGACCCGGCCCTCGTCTCAGCCGCGATGACCCAGAGTCGGCTACGGGCCCGCGCCACCACGAAGTTCGGTGAGTTCGCGCGCACCATGCTCTTCACTCAGGACGGGCTCGAGCAAGCCACCCGGCTCACCGTCGCGGCCCGGCACGCCAAGCGCTACGCCGACGCCGGGGCGACGCACGTCGCCGACCTCGGCTGCGGCATCGGCGGCGACGCCATGGCGCTGGCCGGCATGGGTCTGCGAGTGCTCGCGGTCGAGCAGGACGAGGCGACGGCAGCCTGCGCGACCCTCAACCTGGGCGCCCTGCCGAGCGCGCGCGTGGTCCACGGCGACGCCCTCGCCGTGGACCTCACGGCCGAGGGCGTCGACGCGGTGTACGCCGACCCGGGCCGACGGGACGGGACCGGCCGCAGGATCTTCGACCCCGAGGCGTGCTCGCCGCCGCTCGGCGCCGTGCTCGCGCTGCGGACGGAGATACCCGCGCTCGGCGTCAAGGTCGCGCCGGGGATCCCCCACTCGGCGCTGCCCGCCGATACCCATGCGCAGTGGGTCAGCGCCGCGGGCGCCGTCGTCGAGGCGGGCCTGTGGTTCGGCGCGCTCGCCCCCGAGGGCCCTGGACGCTCCGCGCTCCTCGTCGGCCCGGCCGGCGCGAACACGATGACCGGCACGAGCGCGCCGGACGCCCCGCCGGTCCCCGCACCGCAGGGCCCCCTCGAGGCCTACCTCTTCGAGCCCGACGGCGCCGTGATCCGTGCCGGGCTCGTGGACCAGGTGTGCGGGGAGGTCGGCGGGCACCTGATCGACTCCTCGATCGCCTACGTCACAGCGCCGCACCTCGTGACCACGCCGTTCGCGACCGCCTTCCGCGTGGTCGACCGGCTGCCCTTCGGCCTCAAGCGGCTACGCGCCTACCTCCGCCAGCGCGACGTCGGCCGGGTGACGATCAAGAAACGCGGCACGGCCGTCGAGCCGGACGTGCTGCGCCGCCAGCTGGACCTGCGCGGTTCGAGCGAGACGACCCTCGTGCTGACCCGCGTGGCGGGCTCTCAGACGGTCCTCGTCGTCGAGCCGACCGCCTGAGAGCCCGGCCGGTCCGGCAAGCGCCGCGGCGGCAGCGGCGGGCGGCCTGGCGCCCCCCGGTGCCCGACGGTGCAGGATGGTGCCGTGCACATCCCCTTCGCCCCTTCTCAACGCTCCTCGGTCGGCGTGGAATGGGAGCTCGCGCTCGTCGACACCGACTCCGGCGACCTGCGCCAGGTAGCCCAGACGGTGCTCGAGGCCGTACGGCCGCCCGGAGGAGGCGAGCACCCGCACATCCGCCAGGAGCTCCTGCTCAACACGGTCGAGGTCGTCTCGGGGGTGTGCCGAACGGTTCGCCAGGCCGGCGACGACCTCGAACGCGCGATCGCCCAGGTCCGCCAGATCACCGACCCGCTCCGGGTCGAGCTGATGTGCGCCGGCACCCACCCGTTCGCCCGCTGGACGCAGCAGAAGGTGACCGACAAGCAGCGCTACGCGACCCTCATCGACCGCACGCAGTGGTGGGGCCGGCAGATGCTCATCTACGGCGTCCACGTGCACGTCGGGATCGAGGAGCGGGCCAAGGTGCTGCCGATCCTGCGCGCCATGCTCACGACGTTCGCCCACCTGCAGTCGCTCTCGGCGTCGTCCCCCTTCTGGGGCGGCAAGGCCACCGGATACGCCTCGAACCGCGCCCTGATGTTCCAGCAGCTGCCGACCGCCGGCCTGCCCTTCCAGTTCGAGGACTGGGGACAGCTCGAGGACTACGTCGCGGACATGCTCCACGTGGGCGTCATCGACGACTTCAGCGAGATCCGCTGGGACGTGCGACCGTCGCCGCGGCTCGGCACGCTCGAGATGCGGATCTGCGACGGCACGCCGAACGTCACCGAGCTGCTCGCGCTCGCGGCCCTCACGCACTGCCTCGTCGAGCACTTCTCGACGATGCTCGACGAGGGGCGCACCCTGCCGACCCTGCCGCCGTGGTTCGTGCAGGAGAACAAATGGCGCTCGGCCCGTTACGGGATGGACGCGATCATCATCCTCGACGCCGCCGGCCGCGAGCGGCTCGTGACCGACGCCGTGCGTGACCTGCTCGACGAGCTCCAACCGGTCGCGGCCCGGCTCGGGTGCCTGACGGAGCTCGACGGCGTGCGGACGATCCTGCGCCGTGGCGCCTCGTACCAGCGGCAGCTCGCCGTGGCGCGCCGCGCGGGCGGCGAGCTGGATGCGGTCGTCGCCTCACTCGTCGCCGAGATGAGGGCGCGCCGGCCCCTCTGACCCGTGCCTCCACAGGTAGCCGAACGCACCGCTCGTCGGCGCCGGTGCCCGGTGCTGCCGACAGACGACGCGTTCGGCAGAGTGGCGGTGGGTCCGCTACACCAACACCTGGGTGAGCGGCATCCCGGAGTCGGTGCCGATCTCGAGCCCCGACGGCGGGAGACCAGCGCGGAGCACGGCCGAGCCGAGCGCGGCGATCATGGCGCCGTTGTCCGTGCAGTACCGGATCGGCGGGATCCGCACCTCGATCCCCGCGTCGGCACACCGCTGCGCCGCCAGCTCACGCAGTCGGGAGTTGGCCGAGAACCCGCCGCCGATGACGAGCGTCGAGACGCCGTGCCGCTCGCACGCTACGAGCGTCTTGGTCACCAGGACGTCGACGACCGCCTCGGAGAACGACGCCGCGACGTCGGCTGCCGGCACCTCCTCCCCTGCGTCCTCGCGCGCCTCGACGAACCGTGCGACCGCCGTCTTGAGCCCCGAGAACGAGAAGTCGTACGGGTGACGCTCGAGGTCCTTCGGCCGGCTCAGCCCGCGGGGAAACCTGATCGCCTCCCGGTCGCCCTGCTGGGAGAGCTTGTCGACGTGCGGCCCTCCCGGATACGGCAGGCCCAGGATCCGACCGACCTTGTCGAAAGCCTCCCCTGCCGCGTCGTCCAGCGTCTGGCCGAGCTCGACGACGTCGGTGGCGATGTCGCCCACCAGCAGGAGGGACGAGTGCCCGCCGGAGACGACGAGGGCCATGAACTGGTCAGGGAACGCGCCGTGCACGAGCTCGTCCACCGCGACGTGGCCGATGACGTGGTTCACGCCGTAGAGCGGGACGCCGAGGCCGATCGCGAGCGCCTTGGCGGCAGCGCTCCCGACCGTGAGCGAGCCGACGAGGCCGGGTCCCGCAGCCACGGCGACCGCGTCGACATCGCTCAGTGCGACACCGGCGCGATCCAGCGCGGCATCGAGGGTCGGGACGAAGGCCTCCAGGTGCGCCCGGCTCGCAACCTCGGGCACGATCCCACCGAAACGGGCGTGGGAGTCCATCGACGAGGCGACGACGTCCGCGAGGAGCGTGCGTCCTCGCACGAGCGCGACACCGGTCTCGTCACAGGTGGACTCGATACCGAGGACGAGCGGCGCACTGGAGTCGGGGTCGATCACGACGCGCAGCCTACTGATCCGCGACCTCTGCCATCACGGCTGGTCGCCGGCCGCGGGCCCACCTGCTCCGTCGTCGCTCCCGGAGCCCACGGCAGGTGCCGGGCCGGTCGCGGCCGGCCGCTGCGGGTCCGCAGCCCACTGCGACCACGAACCCGGGTAGAGGACGGCGGGCTGCCCGATGCTCGCCAGGGCAGCGATGAGGTGGCAGGCCGTCACCCCCGACCCGCAGTAGGCCGCGCTGTAGGAGGCGCGCGCGACGCCGAGAGCCGCGAACCGCTCACGCAGCTCGGCTGCTGAGCGGAAGCGCCCCTCGGAGGTGAGGCAGTCCGTGGCCGGCGCGCTGATCGCACCCGGGATACGCCCGGCCCGGACGTCGACGGGCTCCACCGCGCCACTGAACCGCTCGGTGGCCCGGGCGTCGAGCAGCGCGCCCCGCTTCGGCCACCAGGCGGCCTCGTCGATCCCGATGATCGGCAACCGACCGCCCCGGAGGGTGACGTCGCCGGGCGGAACGGTGACCTCGCCCTGCTCGAGCTCGCCGCCCGACTCGACCCAGGCGCGCAGCCCGCCGTCGAGGATGCGGACGCTGGCCACGCCGCCCCACCGCAGGAGCCACCAGGCACGGGCCGCAGACGTGCCGCCTGCATCGTCGTAGACGACGACCGCTTGAGCCGCGCGCACGCCCCAGCGCGCGGCGCTGGCCCGAAGGGCTTCGAGCGTCGGAAGCGGGTGCCTGCCCGCCTCGGGGCTCGGCGGCGACGCCAGCTCGGTGTCGAGGTCCACGTACACCGCGCCGGGGAGGTGACCGGCAACGAAGGCCGGGCGACCGTCCCGCGCCGCGAGGGTCCAGCGCACGTCGAGCAGCGACACGGACTCGCCGCGGGCGAGCTCGTCCTTCAGGGCCTCGGCCGTGACGATGACACGGTCCCGCGCCTCGTCGGCCGTCACCTCGTGGGGTACGGGCTGCGGCTCCGGCAGCCCGCCGCTCGACGTCGCGGTCACAGGTCCTCCTCGGTGGGGGTCGACGCCGTGGCCTCGGCGCCCACGGGCCGGGCGTGGGCGAGATCCAGGCGCATGACGAGCGCGTCGGCGTTCCCGGGCTGGTAGTAGCCACGACGGATGCCGATCGGACGGAAGCCGGCCCGCTCGTAGAGCCGCTGCGCGCCCTCGTCCGAAGCCCGGACCTCGAGGAAGACGCGACGAGCCCTGCTCGCTCGCGCCGCGTCGAGCAGGGCGTCCAGGAGGCGCGCGCCGACGCCCAGGCGCCGCCAGCCGGCCACGACCCCGATCGTCATGACGTCGGCGTCCTCGCCGAGCGCGACGCCCGCGTAGCCGACGAGGGTGTCGCGTGCGTCAACCGCCGCCACGTAGCTGCGTGCGGGTTCAGCGAGCTCGGACTCATAGGCCTGCCTCGACCACGCGCCGGCGCCGAAGAGCTCGTGCTCGAGCTGATCGACCCGGTCCAGGTCCCGGAGCCGGAGCGGCCGGAGCGACACCGCCGAGCCGACGTGGCCGTCGGCGGTCACGATGCGCGCTTGCGCGCCACCGGCGGGGAGATGTCGGGGCGGCGCAGGTATCGAGGCTCGAGGTCGGTCTCGCCCTCGACTGCGGCCCGGTGCAGCCCGAGGCGAGCCAGGACCGCGGCGTCGACAGCCTCCGGTCCGCCGACGGTCGGCGGCAGCACGTCGGCGTAGAGGTGCGCACCACGGCCGACGACGGCGATCTCGCCTGCAGCGAAGGCGTCCGCGAACGGGCGCCCGCGAGCATCCAGGCGCTCGTCCACGCTCACCCGCAGGTCGGCGGCCGCGCAGACGGTCGGCTCGCTGATGCGCTCCACGTCGAGCCCGCGCCCCGCGCGGCGCGCGTAGCGAGCGGTGTAGACCTCGCGCCGGCGGGCGTCGGTGGCGACGAGCACCTCGAGCGGACCATCCGCGACGAAGACGTCGAACGACTGGAGGGCCAGGGCGTCGAGGCTGCACACACCGTAGGCCGGGACGTCGAGGACCCGGGACAACGACCGTGCGGTCACCAGGCCGACCCGGAGCCCGGTGAAGGGCGCGGGGCCGGTCCCCACCGCGACGGCGCCGATGGCGGCCGCGGTGACGCCGGCCTCGGCGAGCACCCAGGCGATGGCGGGAGCGAGCGTCTCGGCGTGGCGACGGGGGTCCGCTCCGTCGGCGCGCGCGAGCACGGCAGCGTCCTCGACGGGCGCAGCACCGTCGATCAGCGCGACGCTCACGCCGTCGGACGTATCGATCCCCAGAACCAGCACGACCGCAAGCCTAGGCGCTCGGACCGCCCAGGAGCGCCCCCAGGTCGACCCCGGACCATCGGGAGCCGACACCGGTGACGAGTGCCCGGCGCGGCTCCTCCCCCTGCGACCCGCGGGGTCGCACGAGCTCGACCTCCAGCCGGTCCTGCGCGAGGTCCTCGACGAGCCCCGCGCCCCACTCGACGACCGTGACGGACTCCTCGATGCTCGCATCGAGGTCGAGGGCGTCCACCTCCGCGAGCGACACGAGGCGGTAGGCGTCGACGTGCACGAGGGCCGGGCCATCGACCGTCGAGGCGTGCACACGCGCGATGATGAACGTGGGCGATGCGATCTGGCCGCGAACACCGAGAGCGGCTCCGATGCCCTGGGTCAACGTGGTCTTCCCCGCACCGAGCCCCCCCGTGAGGATCACCAGGTCACCCGCGGCGAGCACGCCCGCGAGTCGCCGCCCGAGCGCGCGGGTGGCGTCGGCGTCGGGCAGGACGACGGTCGCAGCGCTCACGCGTGACCACGCCCGCGCCGCGCGTCTGTGTCCACGTGCTCTCGTGGGATCCGGGTACCCAGTCGGGTGACGATCTCGTACGAGATCGTCCCTGCGGCGTCCGCCCAGTCCTGCGCCGTCGGCTCCCCGTCGTCGCCGGCACCGAAGAGGACGGCCACGTCGCCCGCACCCACGGCGCCGCCGTCGCCGGGCACCTCGGCACCGAGGTCGACGACGAACTGGTCCATGCAGATCCGCCCCGCGACGCTGAACCGGCGACCTCGGATCTGGAGCGGGCCGGCATTGCTCGCGTGCCGCGGGATCCCGTCCGCGTAGCCGATCGGCACGACCGCGAGGTGGGTGGCCCGCGGTGTCACGTAGTCGTGCCCGTAGGAGACGCCCTGGCCCTCGGGCGCGGGTTTCACGAGACTGAGCGAGGCCTCGAGGCGCATCGCGGGACGCAGCCCGAGCTCGGCCGCGCTCGCGCGGGCTGGGAACGGGGAGAGGCCGTAGACGCTGATGCCCGGCCTGACCAGGTCGTACCGGGTGCTCGGGTCCGACAGCAGCGCGGCCGAGGCTGCGAGGTGCCGGACCTCGAGGTGCGCGCCCGCCCGCTCGCACTCCCGGACGGCCTCGGCGAAGGCCAGACCCTGGGCACGCACGCTCGGGTGCCCCACCTCGTCCGCCCGGGCCAGGTGCGACCAGACGCCGACGACCTCGATCTCACCCGACGCCTGCGCGCGCATCGCCCGGTCGAGGATCCGGGCCAGCTCGGCCGGGAAGGCGCCGCTGCGCCCGAGCCCGGTATCCACCTCGAGGTGCACGCGGGCGGTGCGACCCGTGCGCTCGACAGCCGCGACGACCTCGTCGAGTGCCCACGCGGCGGGGACGGAGAGGTCGATGCCCGCGGTCACGGCTCTGGCCAGGGGCGCGCCAGGCGCGTAGAGCCAGGCGAGGATCGGAGCCGTGATGCCGGCCGCCCGCAGTGCGAGCGCTTCGCTGATCTGAGCGGTGCCGAGCCAGCCGGCGCCGCCCTCGAGGGCCGCTCGGGCTACCGGGAGCAGGCCGTGCCCGTAAGCAT
>JAHECE010000119.1:5689-8000 GCA_024641895.1 Actinomycetales bacterium | reverse complement strand
GAGCACGGCGAGACCGTCCTCGACCAGCTCGGCGAACGTCGGCAGGAACGCCCGGACACGATCCGCGTCGTCGACGATCACGACGGCGACCGGCAGGTCCTCGCTCAGGCTCAGCACGCGCGTCGTATGGATCCGGCTCGACGCTCCGTATCCCTCGAACCCGCGGAAGGCCGTAGCCCCGGCGAGTCCGGCTGCATGCGCGCGACGGATGATCTCGGCGTAGAGCGGCTTGTGGTGGACCTGCTTGGACTCCTCGACATACACGGTGAGCCGGAGTGCCTGGCTCTCGGACCTCATGGGGACCTCCTTCTTCCACTGGTACGGGTCGCTGCGCGGCCGCTGACCTGCTCGACATGGCGGCGGGCCGCCGTACCCGCGGCGGCGCGCGCCGACCACGCCCCGCCCTGGGTGGCAAGGACGGCCGCGACGAGCGTGCCGAGGACGTAGGCGAACGCGGTGCCCGGCACTCCCAGGGCGAAGAGCCGCTCCGCCTGGACGGCATAAGCCGAGAAGGTCGTGAAGCCGCCGAGCAGCCCCGTGCCGAGAAAAGGCCGAGCAAGCGGGTGAGGCGGGCCGGAGCCCTCGGTAAGGGCCACGAGCAGGACGCCGATGGCGAAGCAGCCCGCGACGTTGATGGCGAAGGTGGACCACGGGAAGCCACCCGCTGCCGACGGCCACGCGAGCCCGACGGCGTAACGGGCGACCGCACCGAGCGCGCCACCGACCGCGATCGCCGCAAGGACGTTCACCGGGACGCGAGGCGCCGGTGGCCGAGGGCGCCGGGTCACCGTGCCACCTCCTCGATCACGCGATGCCGCACGGGCATCCTCGGGGTACGCGCGAAGGGGCGTCCCGAAGTCGCGGCTGAGGGGTGCACGGTGCGACGCTACGCGCGCAGGCGGCATACGAGGAGTGCGACGGGCACGGCACGGCACGGCAGACCTCCGGCCGGCCGTGCCTCAGGGTCGTCGCCAACGGCAGGAGAGGGTGGACATGAGCGAGGCGCCGGGTCGCGGGTCGTTCCGCGTGGTCTTCGAGGCCGCCAACGTGTGGCGCACCGGCCTGGTGCTGGTCGGCGTCGTCGTGCTGGCGCTCATGACCCAGTTCGTCCTCACGAACGGCCAACTCGTCCTTTACACGATCCTCATGGCCTGGTTCGCCTCTCTCGCCATGGAACCGGCCGTCGGACGCCTCGCCCACCGGATGCGCCGCGGCAGTGCGACCGGCGTGGTCATGCTCGGCGTCTTGGCGTTCCTCCTGATCTTCCTGGCTCTCTTCGGCCAGATGTTCGCAGCCCAGGTGGTCAGCCTCGTGCAGAGCCTGCCCCAGATCGTCAAGGGCGTCCTCGACTGGGTGAACCAGCAGTTCGATCAGCAGTTCGACCTCCAGGCCATCCTCGACACGATCAACCTGACGCCGGACCAGGCAGCCGGCTACGCCGGACGGATCGCCGGCGGCGTCCTGGTAGCCCTCGTCTCGATCGCGGGCGGCGTCGCGCAGTTCTTCATGTTCCTGCTGTTCACGTTCTACCTCTGCGCCGACGGGCCCCGGCTGCGGCGGTGGATCGCCGGGTTGTTCCCGCCGCGCTGGCAGGAGGTCTCGATCGTCATCTGGGACACGACGGCGGAGAAGACGGGACGCTACGTGGGCGCCCGGGTGGTGCTCGCCGCGATCAACGGCACGGCGAGTGCCATCGTCTTCCTGATCATCGGCCTGCCGTCCTGGCTGCCGCTGGCCATCTGGACCGGCCTGGTCGCGCAGTTCGTACCGGCAATCGGCACCTACATCTCGATCACATTGCCGGTGCTCGTGGGCCTGCTCAGTCCGAACCCGTGGCTCGGGGTCATCGTGCTGGCCTGGGGAATCCTCTACCAGCAGGTCGAGAACCTCACCTTCGAACCTCGGATCAGCGCCCGGGCGGTGAGCGTGCACCCGGCCGTGAGCTTTGCCTCCGTCATCCTCGGGACGTCCTTGTTCGGCATCGCCGGTGCGTTGCTCGCCATCCCGGTCGCGGCGATGCTCCTGACGCTCCTGGACCTCTACAGGACGCGGTACGCGCTGGTGCCGGCGCTCAGGCCACCCGACACGGAGGAGACCGCCGACGAGGCCGCCGCCGCGCGAGCCGAGGACGCCGAGGACGCCGAGGACGCCGAGGACTGGGAATGACGCCGCGCGCTCATTTCGCGCAATTCGCCGGAAAGCGGCAAACCCAAAGAAACTGCTCAAGAAACGTGCCGACCATCCCTGGTCAAGGACGCCCCGAGGGCTAGTGTCGGGCACATGGTAGAGTCTTCCGCCACACTTGGGGGCG
>JAHECE010000119.1:0-5679 GCA_024641895.1 Actinomycetales bacterium | reverse complement strand
TACGTACCGCTGGGCGCTCATCGTCGCGACCGTCGTCGTCTTCACCTACTTCAGCGTCCTGACGTCGCAGATCCCTCACACTGCGCGCGAGACGGTCGCCCAAGCCGGGATGCTGGTGGGCGGAGCCCTCGCCATCCTTGCCGTGCTCTACAGGTACCGACTGTCCTCCGGTCGACGCCGCCGAGCCTGGGCGCTGATGGCCACAGGCCTAGGGATGGCCCTGCTCGCCAACATCTGGATCGGTGCTGTCGACAGCTACAGCCTCCCGCGGGACTACAAGGTCATCGGCGACCTGGCGATCCTCGTCGGCCTGTCGTTCGGCGCCTGGGGCCTGCTCTCCTTCCCGTCCCGCGCCCGCCGTGGCACCGAAGCCGCGCGGATGGTCCTTGACGGGATCGTCGTGGGCGGCTCGATCATGTACTCGTTCAGCGTGTCCATCTTCCCCGTCCTCATCGAGAACGGGGTCCGGGACTTCCGCGCTGTCGTCCTTCTGCTCATCCCCGTGGTCGACGCCGGACTGGCCACTCTCGCGGTGCTACTGATCCTGCGGTCGCAGCGGTCCGACCGGCCCGCACTGGCACTGCTCAGCGGCGGAATCCTGCTCTACGCCATCGCAGATCTGACGTTCGCGGTCAAGATCGCCGACGGATCGTGGACCAACTTCGGCACGCCGATCTCCCTCTTGTGGATCGCCGGTTACGCGCTCATCGCGCTCGCCGCACTGCATCCTGCCAACGATCACCGGCCTGGCAACGAGCGCATCAGCGAGCCGTCCTCCGTGATGGGCACCCTGCTCGTCTTCAGCCTGTTCTTCGTCGCTGCGCTCCTGACCATCCGCGGCCGCGGCGGCGACACCGCGACCGCATTGTTCGCAGGCATCATGTGGGTCGGAGTGCTGCTGGCCGTCGCCGCCAGGCAGATTCTCTACGTCGTCGACAACCGGGCCCTGCGCACCAGCCTCGAACAACGGGTCCAGGCCCGGACCGCCGAGCTCAGCAAGCTGACCGAACAGAGCGAGCTGCTCCTGAGCTCCGTGGGCGAGGGCATCTACGGTGTGGACCGACACGGGCTCGTGACCTTCGCCAACCCGGCGGCCGCCCACATCCTGGGCTGCAAGCCGGAGGACCTCATCGGGCTGCCGGCCCACGACGGATGGCACGACCTCCAGGACGACGGTACGCCGTATCCCGTCGAGGACTGCTACGTCACCGAAGCCATCCGCTCCGGGATCCGGACCCACGTCGCCGAGGACGTCTACCGCCGCAAGGATGGCACCACGGTCCCGGTCGAGGTCACCGCGAGCCCGCTGAGCAGCGCCGAGGGGATCCAGGGTGCCGTGGTCGTCTTCCGTGACGTCTCCCACCGCCGGGAGGTGGACCGGATGAAGAACGAGTTCGTCTCGGTCGTGAGCCACGAGCTGCGCACGCCGCTCACGGCGATCCGCGGGTCCCTCGGCCTCCTCGCCGGCGGCGCGCTGGGAGAGCTGCCCGCCCGTGCGGGCCGCATGGTCACGATCGCCCTGGAGAGCAGCGAGCGACTCACGCGCCTGATCAACGACATCCTCGACCTCGAGCGCATCGAGGCGGGCACGACCCCGATGGACCTTGCGGACCACTCGGTCTCGGCGCTCGTCGACGGCGCGATCGAGCAGATGGGCGTCATCGCCTCGAGCGCCGGGGTGAAGCTCCGCGTCATCCGGGCGACCGGGACGGTCCGTGCCAATGCCGATCGAGTCATCCAGACGCTGGTGAACCTGCTGGGCAACGCGATCAAGTTCTCTCCGGCAGGGACCACCGTCTCGATCGCCGCGGACGAGGCACCCGACGGAGACGAGATCGAGTTCAGCGTGATCGATCACGGACGGGGCATCCCCGTCGACAAGCTCGAGAGCATCTTCCAGAGGTTCGACCAGGTCGACTCCTCCGACGCCCGCGAGAAGGGCGGCACCGGCCTCGGCCTGGCCATCTGCAAGAGCATCGTCGAGCGGCACGGCGGGCGCATCTGGGTCACCAGCAAGGTCGACGCAGGCTCGACCTTCGCCTTCACGCTCCCCCGGGCCGCCGTGCAGAGCCACCGCCGGGTCGTCCACGAGAACCTGCCCGGCGTCGCAGTACGCGGAAGCGACCCCGCCGGAGCCGACGCGATGTGTCGTGCTCTTGCTGCCCGTGGATACCTCGCCGTCCCGCTCCTGCCCACGGACAGCCTCGGGTCGCTCGTCGACGGCAGGCCGCCTGCCGCGATCGTCCTCGACGTCGGCAAGTCCAAGGCGGACACGGCCCATGCGATCGCGGCACTGCGGGGGGACACCACGACGCGGGACGTCGCGATCGTGGTCAGGTCGCGCTGGCATCCCGAGGACCTCCCGCTCATCGCGGCTCACGCGAACGGCTGGGTCCTGACCGACGACGGCGAGCACCTGGCGCGCACGGTGACCGCTGCGGTCATCGGACAGCGCGCACCGGGCGACGTGCTCGTGATCGAGGACCGCGAGGGTCTCTCGTCCGAGCTCCGCACCCTGCTCGAACGGCGCGGGCTCACCGTGTGCCACCCGGCAACCCGCTCCGGCGCGCTCGCCGAGTGCACCGGGGCGCGGCCCCACGTCCTGATCCTCGACGGCCAGGTCACGCACGGAGATGTCGCAGCGATCGCAGCCGAGCTGAGGGAGGGTGGGCTCATGGCGGAGATTCCGGTGGTCGTCTACGCCGCGCCGGGAGCCGCACCAGGAACGGGCGACGACCTCAGACTCGGCCGCACGCTCTTCCTCGACGCGAACCGGGTCAGTGCCGCCGGCGTCGACAGCCGCATCGCCGAGCTCCTCGGCACGATGGCACCAGGTCGCTAGGCGATGACATCCGTGTCGGACGGTACCCGGCCCAAGGCGGCCGGCGAGCACGGCATCGCGAGCCTCCTGCGGGCGAACCCGTCCGCGTACCCCGTCCCGCAACCTCATGGGACCGCCGCCGGGATCCCGTCGATCGGCGGGCAGACGGAGCGGCCGCCTCTGCCGACCACCGGTCGCGGCCGAGGCGGGAAGCCGACGGGTGGGCTGACCATTCGGGTCAGCGCCGGCGCGGGAACGGGCCACACGCCCCTCTCGGCCTTCGACGCGGCCCTGCGGGACGCCGGGGTGGCCGACTTCAACCTCGTCCGGCTGAGCTCGATCATCCCGCCGGGCAGCACGGTGATCGACGTGCACGGGCGGCACCAGCTCACCGGCGGCCACGGAGACCTCCTGTACTGCGTCTACGCGGCGGCGTACGCGTACGCGCCCGGTGAGTCGGCGTGGGCCGGCGTCGGCTGGTCCTTGGACCGGAGCGGCACGGGCGCCGGGCTGTTCGTGGAGCACGACGCCGCGACACGGTCGGACCTCGAGTGGGCGCTCGCCGCGAGCCTCGACGACCTGTCGACCCGGCGGGACCGCGCCTATGCGCCCGCGGGCTCGGTCCTCGCGGCCGCCACATGCACGACCACGCCCGCGTGCGCGGTCGTCATCGCCTCGTATCGAAGGGAAGGTTGGTAGCCGTTCCATGGCGCGCGACGAGACCGTGAGAGTAAGTGTCGAACACCTCTTGGACCAGACCGAGGCAGAGGGCTTCTGGCCGGTGTACGAGGCCGCCTTCGGCCATCTCCGGACGCGCGCGGCGGCACGGCAGGTGCTCCACGAGGCCGAGTTCTTCGAGGAGATGCACGACCCCCGGGTCGCCAAGTACGTTGCCCGCGCGTCCGACGGCGGCGCCGTGGGACTGACGACGCTCGCCCTCTCGCTCGCCGTCGTCCCGTGGATCAGCCCCGAGTACTACGCCGAGAGGTACCCGGAGAACGCGAGCCGGGGCGCCATCTACTACGTCGGCTTCTCCCTCGCCCACCCGAACCGGAAGTCCGTGACGGCCTTTCCCCTGATGCTCAACGCCATGATGGAGCGGTGCGCCGCGGACCGAGCGGTGTGCCTCTGGGACATCTGCGGGCACAACAACGACGCCTTGAACTTCGCGGACAGCATCGGCCAGCACCTCAGGCGGCACACGGGTCTGGTGGTCGAGCCGCTCGATACGCAGACGTACTACGGGGTGCGTTTCCCTTGACGACCCACGGAACCGGTTGACGACCTGGCGAGCCGCCTAGCATGGCTTGATGGCGTTCGACGAGGTTCTCGCTGCCCGGGTGCGCGCAATCGTGACCGGCTTCGCGCCGGCCGAGGAGAAGCGGATGTTCGGCGGGGTCGCCTTCACGGTGAACACGCACATGGCGTGCGGCCTCATCGGCGACGACCTCATGGTCCGGGTTCGGGAGGAGGACTACGAATCGGCCCTGCAGCGCGGCGCCACCGAGATGACCGCGTTCTCCGGCCGCCCGATGCGCGGCTTTGTGGTGGTACCCGGGCCGATGCTCGTGGACGACGGCGAGCTCGGGGCCTGGGTCGCCCAAGGGGTGCATTGGGCGCAGGCTCGGCCACCCAAGGCGCCGAAAGCTCCGAAAGCGCAGCAAGCGCAGCAAGCGCAGCAAGCGCAGCAATCCCGCACATAGGCCGGCTGGGCGCCCCAGGCACGGCCTGGACCGCCCACACGTGCGAACCTGCGCCCCCGGCGCCCGCCCCTCCCATGACCCCGGCCTCGTGAGACGATCGACGCCATGGCGACCGACCTCGTCGTGGGACCGTCGCTGGTCATCCCCCGTGCCGAGCTGAGGGTCCGGTTCTCCCGGTCGTCCGGTCCGGGTGGTCAGGGGGTGAACACGACAGACTCCCGGGTGGAGCTGGTCTGGGATGTCGCGTCGTCCGCGGCGCTTACCGACATCCAGCGCGAACGACTCGTCGAGCGTCTCGGGTCGCGCCTGGTGGCAGGCGTCCTCACGGTCACGGCATCGGAGCACCGCGAGCAGCTGCGCAACAGGGCTGCCGCCGAACGCCGCCTGGTCGCCCTCGTCGCCGCGGGGATCGACCCCCCGGCCCGTCAGCGTCGCGCGACCCGTCCGACCGGAGGCTCCGCAGAGCGCCGTCTGGCAGCGAAGAAGCAGAGGTCTGTCACGAAGAACTTGCGGTCGGCGCCGCACGGGGACTGAGCGGACGTGCACCTGCCCGGGATGTCGCTCACCGGCGTCGAGCTGACCGGGCCAGCGGTTCCGGGCCAGCGGTTCCGGGCCAGCGGTTCCGGGCCAGCGGTTCCGGGCCAGCGGTTCCGGGCCAGCGGTTCCGGGCCAGCGGTTCCGGGCCACGGCCAACGCGACGCCGCTCGTGGGCGGGTCCCGACAAACGACAGAAGGTAGCCCTCCGCGTCGCCGGTGGGCTACCTTGATGTCGACGATGACCTGCGTTTCGGCAGGTCAACATGGTGGAGGTGGCGGGAATCGAACCCGCGTCCGACGGCAGTGAACCAGGACTTCTCCGGGCGCAGTCTGCTGCGATTTTCTCAGCCCCAGCAATGGCGCAGACACCTCGCTGACAGGCTCAGTCATCTGGTTGTTCCCGCTACCCCGATGACGAGGGGAACGAGCAGTGGCTCTCTAGATGACGCCAGGGACCGGGGCGAGAGCATCCCCGGGCTGACGGACTTCTACTCTGGCTTAGGCAGCGAGAGCGAAGTCGGTGCGCTTGGAATCGGCACCTATTGGGTTGCGGGGAGCGTTGACGAGATAACCCCGCATCCTCGGCCCGCTTCTCCTGAAACGACGACCGTCGTCGAA
>JAHECE010000118.1 GCA_024641895.1 Actinomycetales bacterium | reverse complement strand
CACGGGCCGCCAGGACAGAGTCCACGCGGCCCGTGTGGACTCTTCGCTGTCCGGCCACGCGTGCGCGTAGCTGTGGAGCGTCGTCGTCGCCGAGGCATGCCGGAGCCGCGCCGGGCCGACCTCGACGTCGGCGCCAGACGAGATCCGCGGCCGAGCGAAGTAGCGCCGAAGGTCGCGGAAACGAAAGCCTTCCGGCATCCCTGCCGAGGTCCTCGACCGCGCTTGTCCGCACCACGCGTCTGCGTTCGAGGTGCATCTCCAACGCCCGACGCGACCTGCGCTACCGCGAGGCCCCGGCCCGACCGCGCTCGCCCGCGAGGGTCGCGGCCTTCGCGTCCGTGACGAGGGCGGTCTGGCTCCGATGGCAATCGCTGGTGGGGCCGTTGCCTGCGGCCATCACCGTGTGATCAGTCCCGCGACGGGTACCTGCCCTCTTCCGCGATGCAGTAGCAGCTGCCCGCGAGTGCGCGGCTACCCAGGTCAGGCAAGGCGAAGTTGGTGATTCCGTCACCGCCGTACGTCGTTCCGAGCAGGGAGAACAGGGCTTCGTTCGGCGGGATCGGCAGCAGCTGCCCCTCGCACAAGAGCCAGCCTTGCGGGGCCCAGTCGAAGCCGAAGAGTCGGATCTCGCCGAGGAACGGGTCCATGTCTGAACTCCTGTCGTGAGGGGGGTTGCAGGAACGAATGTAGGCGCCACCGCTCCGTCTGGCGGCGCAGCGACGCGCGTCGTCACGTCCGGTGCTCGGGTCTCCGCCGCCCTGCCCCGGCCCGACGACCTCGTAGCTGCTCGTGCCGACGTCGAGGAGCACGCTCGAGCGCCATCAGCCCGTCGCCCGCTGTGGGCCTCGCAAGCGCCGCCTGCGTTGCGCACCGCGGCGACTCCCGGTCCCTTCCGCGGCGCCATGGGCAGGTGTAGGAAGGAAGGAAGCGAGCGATGCTGCAGCGAAGGAGCCGAGCGATGAAGGCATCCGTCGGAGACCGGATCGTGGTCGCGTCCACGATCGTCGACCAACCCCCGCGAGACGGCCGCGTGATCGAGGTCAAGCACCCGGACGGGTCCCCGCCCTACCTCGTCGAGTGGTCCGACACGGGCGAACGGACCCTCCTGTTCCCCGGTGCCGACAGCCGGGTCAGCACACAGGAGCGTGAGGCCGAGGATGCGAAGCGGTCCTCGACGTCGACCGCCACCGAGAAGGTCTGGACGGTCCAGGTGCGTGTCCACGAAGAGGGTGACGACACGACGGCGACAGCGGTGCTCGGCGTCATGGCACCGGCGCGGCTGGACGCGCAAGGTCTGAGCCATCGCAACCCCCACGACCGGGCCAACGCGATCATCGGCGACGAGGTGGCCGTCGCCCGCGCCCTGCGGCTGCTTGCGGACCGCCTGCTGGAGACCGCGCAGTCCGACATCAGCATCTCCACCGGCATCCCGGCCGAGCGGCCGGCCTGAGTCGGTCGGGTTGAGTCGGTCGCGCCTAGCGCCCGGGCCAGGCGCGGCCCGCCCTCAGCCGAAGAACACGCGCTCGGTGACGCTTCGAGCGCGGCGCGCGGCGCGCAGGTAGTCCTCCTCGAACTCCCCGCCCTGCCCGGGCTCGTAGCCGAGGAGGCGGCTGACTGTCCGCACCTCGCCCCTTTCGTGCGGCAGCACGTTGTAGCGGCCACCGCTCACGCGCCCCGTCGCGAGCACGATGGCGCTCCGGATCCGGGAGGCCAGCACCCACGCCTGCCGCAGCTGCTCCTCGTCCGCCTGGTCGAGCACGCCGACGTCTCGAGCCGCCCCGAGCGCCTCGAGGGTGCTCGTGGTCCGCAGCTGCGCGTAGCGCCCCGCGTGGCGCAGCTGGAGCATCTGGGCGGTCCACTCGACGTCGGAGAGCCCGCCCCGGCCGAGCTTGAGGTGCCGGGTCGCCGGGACTCCCCTCGGCAGCCGCTCGGACTCGACCCGCGCCTTGATCCGGCGCATCTCCCGCAGCTCAGCCTCCGTCATCCCGGCGGCGGGATAGCGCAACGGCTCGATGAGCGCGGCGAACCGCTCAGCGAGGTCGTCGTCGCCCGCCACGGGGCGCGCCCGCAGCAGCGCCTGCCGCTCCCAGACCTCCGCCCAACGCTCGTAGTACTCGGCGTAGGAGGTCAGGCTCCTGGTCAGCGGTCCGTTGCGACCCTCGGGCCGAAGCGCCGCGTCGACCTCGAGTGCCGGCTCGGTTCCCAGCTCGCCGAGCATCGAGCGAACGCGCGCCGAGGCAGCGAGGGCGAACTCCTGGGCTACGACGGGATCGGCGCCGTCGACCGGGTCGTGCACGAAGAGGACGTCGGCGTCACTGCTGTAGGACATCTCACGACCGCCCAGACGACCCATCGCGACGATGAGCATCCGGGTCGGCGGCGCCTCGAGGCCCGCGTCCCGGGCGGTCTCCACGATGGCGACGCCGAGTGCGCCCTGGAGCGCGACGTCGGCGGCCGGAGTGATGATCAGCGCGTCCCGGTCGCTCGAGCAGCCGTCGAGAACATCGCCGATCGCCGCGCGGTTGAGCTCACGACGGCGCAGGCCGCGCAACGCCTGCATGGCCCCCACCGGCTCGTCGCGCCGGGCGAGCAGAGCCTGCGCCTCCTGGGCGACCGCCTCGGGGTCGCGCGGGGACAGCGCGAGCTCCTCGCCCAGCCACGTGACCGCCTCGGGCGCCCGGGCGAGGGCGTCCGCGACGTACCGGGATGTCGACAACAGCTGAGCGAGTCGCTGACCCGCCGCTCCCGTGTCTCGGAGCAGCTTGAGGTACCAGTGTGTGCCGCTCAAGGTGTCGGAGAGCTTCCTGAAGGCCAGGAGGCCCGCGTCGGGGTCGGGTCCGTCCGCGAACCAGCCGAGCATGACGGGCAGGAGCTGGCGCTGGATGGCTGCCCGCCGGGAGATGCCCTCTGTCAGGGCGGCGATGTGCCGCAGAGCGCCCTCGGCGTCGCGGTAGCCCATGGCGGCCAACCGGGCACGCGCGGCGTCCGGGGCGAGGCTGACGTCCTCAGTGGACAGTCGCGCCGTCTCAGGCAGCAGCGGCCGGTAGAAGAGCGCCTCGTGGAGGCTGCGGACCTCGCGTCGTGTGTGCCGCCAACGCTGCATGAGGCCTTCGACACCCTCGGGGCCCATGCCGGTCGAGCGCGCCAGGCGCCGCAGGTCTGCCTGGCTCGTGGGCAGGAGGTGGGTGCGGCGGAGCCGGTAGAGCTGGATCCGGTGCTCGATGAGCCGGAGGAACCGGTAGCAGACCGACAGCCGGGCCGCATCTGCGCGCCCGACGTAGCCCGCAGCCGCGAGGGCACGAAGAGCGCCGAGCGTGTTGGGGCTGCGCAGGCCCGGGTCGAGGCGTCCGTGCACCAGCTGGAGCAGCTGGACCGTGAACTCGACGTCGCGCAGACCACCCGCGGCCAGCTTCAGCTGGCGGTCAGCGTCCGCAATCGGCACATGCGCCTCGACCCGGCGCCGCATCGCCTGGGAGTCCTCGACGAAGTTCTCGCGGCTGACCGCCTCCCAGACCATGGGGCCGATCGTGGTCGTGTAGGCGTTCCCGAGCTCCGCGTCGCCCGCGACGAAGCGCGCCTTGAGCAGCGCCTGGAACTCCCACGTCTTGGCCCAGCGCCGGTAGTAGGCCAGGTGCGAGGCGAGGCTCCGCACGAGCGGCCCCTGCTTGCCCTCCGGGCGGAGCGCGGCGTCGACCTCCCAGAGCGCGGGTTCACCGGACGCCGTCGAACACGCCCGGGCCAACGCCGTCGCCAGTCGCGTGCCCACGGCGATGGCCTCGGCCTCGGTCGCACCGTCGGCCGGCTCGACGACGTAGATCACGTCGACGTCGCTGATGTAGTTGAGCTCACGGCCGCCGGTCTTGCCCATCCCGATCACGGCGAGCCGGGCGACGCCCTGGTCGGACGTGTCCGCCCGGGCCAGCGCGAGAGCGGCTTCGAGGGCGGCGGCCGCGAGATCGGCCAGGGCCGAGCCGACGCCGGGCAGGACGGAGAGGGGGTCCTCCCGCGTGAGATCCGTGGCAGCGATCCGCATCAGCCGCCTGCGGTAACCCCGGCGCATCGCGTCCATGCCCACCGTCGCCCCCGCCGACGCCACGGGCATCGCCGAACCGGGGTCGGCGCCCACCGCCGCCAGCAGCTCGGCCCGGACGTCGCTGGGATCGGCAGCCAGCGGGTCGTCACGCAGGGCAAGGAGCGCTACGTCGTCCGGGTGGGCGATGAGCCCGTTCGCCAGCGCCTCCGACGCCCCGACGACCGCGAAGAGACGCCGCCGCAGCCGGGCGTCCTCGACCAGCAGGCCGACGAGACGTTCACGTTCTGCGCCGTCGACGACCTCGACCAGGCGGACGAGGCTGAGCAGCGCCAGGTCAGGGTCCGCCGTGGCGCCCAGCTCCTGGACCAGGTCGACGTGCCGCTCCGCCGCGCGCCGCACGACGGGTTCCAGCACACCCACCTCCAGCATGCGCACCGCTCGGCCCGGGTCGTCGAAGCCGGCGCGCGCGAGCCAGCCGGCCAGCGTGCCCGTCCGGTCGCCGCGGGTCACAGGACGTGCAAGAAGCGGGAGAGCTCGTAGGGGGTGACCTGGGCGAGGTACTCGGCCCACTCGACCCGCTTGTTGCGCACGAAGAACTCCAGCACTTCCTCGCCCAGGGTCTCCGCGACCAGCTCCGACTCCTCCGCCAGCAGGAGCGCGTGCTCCAGGCTGTTGGGCAGCGGCTGGATCCCCATCGCGCGTCGCTCCCCCTCGGAGAGCGCCCAGACGTCGTCCTCGGCGCCGTCGGGAAGCTCGTAACCCTCCTCGATGCCCTTGAGACCAGCAGCGAGAAGAACGGCGTACGCCAGGTACGGGTTGGCGGAGGCATCGAGCCCACGGAACTCGACGCGGCTGGAGTTGCCCTTGCCCGGCTTGTACATGGGCACGCGCACCATGGCCGACCGGTTGTTGTGGCCCCAGCACACGTAGCTCGGGGCCTCGCCCCCGCCCCAGAGCCTCTTGTACGAGTTGACGAACTGGTTGGTCACGGCCGCGATCTCCGCGCTGTGGCGCAGCAGGCCGGCGATGAAGGCCCTCGCCGTGGCGGAGAGCTCGAACTGCGCACCCGGCGCATAGAACGCATTGGCGTCGCCCTCGAAGAGGGAGAGGTGGGTGTGCATGCCAGAGCCCGGCTGGCCGGCCAGGGGCTTGGCCATGAAGGACGCCATGATCCCCTGCTCGAGCGCGACCTCCTTGACCACGGTGCGGAACGTCATGATGTTGTCCGCGGTGCTCAGGGCGTCCGCGTAGCGCAGGTCGATCTCGTTCTGCCCCGGCCCGGCCTCGTGGTGGGAGAACTCCACCGAGATGCCCATGGACTCCAGGAGGGTGATCGTCGAACGGCGGAAGTCGTGCGCCACGCCGCGCGCGGAGTGGTCGAAGTACCCGTGGTTGTCGATCGGGACGAGGGGACTGTCGCCCACCGCCGGCTCGAACAGGTAGAACTCGATCTCGGGGTGCGTGTAGAAGGTGAAGCCCATGGCCGCGGCCTTCGAGAGCGCGCGCTTGAGGACGTTGCGGGGATCGGTCTTGGCGGGCTCCCCGTCCGGGGTGAGGATGTCGCAGAACATCCGGGCGCTGCCCTGACGCTCTCCGCGCCACGGAAGCACCTGGAACGTCGACGGGTCCGGCTTCGCCAGCATGTCGGCCTCGTACACCCGGGCCAGGCCCTCGATCGAGCTGCCGTCGAATCCGATGCCCTCGGCGAAGGCCCCCTCGAGCTCCGCGGGCGCGATGGCGACCGACTTGAGGATGCCCAGCACGTCCGTGAACCACAGCCGGATGAACCGGATGTCGCGCTCCTCGATCGCCCTGAGCACGTACTCCTGCTGCCTGTCCATCAACTCTCCCGCGTATCGCTCGAGTGATTCACGGCCGCTGTGCAGTCCGCGGACCCATCATGGCGGGTCGAGCTGGCCGAGGCGAAGCACACAGGCCGTCGAACAGGCCGGCGGCTCGGGCGCCGTCGCGGCGGGCCCCCGTCAGCGGCCGGCGGAGGACGTCGGCGCCCAGCCCTGTCCAGGCCGGTGCAGCTCCCCGCACAGGCCACCACCCGGGCGCAATAGGCTGACTGCCATGGCAACGCTGCGACTGGCCCTGGCGCAGGTGAACACGTGCGTGGGTGACCTGCACGGAAATACCGAGCTGGTGCGCGAGACCTCTCGGCGCGCCGCCGAGGCCGGAGCACACCTCGTGGTCTTCCCGGAGATGGCGCTGACCGGGTACCCGATCGAGGACCTGGCGCTGCGGGGCTCCTTCCAACGCGCCGTGGCGATCCGGCTCACCGAGCTGGCCAAGACCCTGGCGGCAGACGGTCTCGCTCACCTGACCGCCGTCGTGGGCTACCTCGGCACCGCGGCGTCGGGGCGTCCGACGAACGCCGCCGCGGTGATCCGCGGCGGACGCGTCGTCGCCCGCTACGCGAAGCACCACCTGCCCAACTACGGGGTCTTCGACGAGTACCGACACTTCGCCCGCGGCGCGGGATCCCTCGCCATCGAGGTTGCCGGCCACCGAGTCGGCATCGTCATCTGCGAGGACATCTGGCAAGAGGGCGGACCCGTCAAGGCCTTGGCGGAGACCGGCATCGATCTCCTCGTCGTCATCAACGGCTCCCCCTACGAGCGAGGCAAGACACCGCTGCGGATCCAGCTCGCCACGAAGCAGGCGGCGACCGTGCGAGCCCCGGTCGCCTACGTGAACCTCGTCGGCGCGCAGGACGACCTGGTCTTCGACGGCGCTTCGTTCGTCGTCGACGTCGAGGGCTCCATCCTGGCCTCGAGCCCGGCCTTCTCCGAAGACCTCCTCGTCCTCGATCTCGCCGATCCCGGCGGGCCCCCGCTGCCGGTGGACCCCGGCGCGCTGTCCGGGCTGCCTCCCGACCCCGAGCAGATGTACACCGCGCTGGTCACGGGCCTGCGCGACTACGTGCGCAAGAACGGCTTCCGGTCCGTGGCACTCGGCCTCTCCGGCGGCATCGACTCGGCGCTCGTGGCCGCGATCGCCGTCGACGCGGTCGGAGCCGAGAACGTCGTCGCGGTAGCCATGCCGAGCGTCTACTCCTCGCAGCACTCCCTCGACGACGCCCAGGACCTCGCCACACGCACCGGGATCGACTTCCGGCGGCAGCCCATCTCGCCCATGGTCGACGCGTTCCAGGGCGAGATGGCGTTGGAGGGCGTCGCCGCGGAGAACCTCCAGGCGCGAGTGCGCGGCGTCATCCTCATGGCGCTGTCCAACTCGGAGGGACACCTCGTCCTGGCCACCGGTAACAAGTCCGAGCTCGCTACGGGGTACTCGACGATCTACGGCGACGCGGTCGGCGGCTACGCCCCGATCAAGGACGTCTCGAAGTCCCGCGTCTGGGAACTGTCGCGGTGGCGCAACCAGGCCGCGCTCGACGCCGGTGAGATCCCGCCGATCCCGGACAGCTCGATCGAGAAGGCGCCGTCAGCGGAGCTGCGTCCCGACCAGAAGGACCAGGACTCGCTGCCCGACTACGCGCTGCTCGACGCCGTGATCGACGCCTACGTCGAGCAGGCGCGCGGCCGCGAAGAGATGATCGCCGACGGCTTCGACCCCGCCACGGTCGAGCTGGTGCTCAAGCTCGTCGACCGGGCCGAGTGGAAACGCCGGCAGTACCCGCTTGGACCGAAGGTGACCACCCTGGCCTTCGGCCGGGACCGACGACTTCCCGTGACCACCCGCTGGCGCGAGGAATGAGGACACGATGAGCGACGACGTCACCGCCACTTCCGCCCCGGACCCGGTCACCGGCGCCGCTGCCGGCGCAGCGCCGCGCCGGGTGCGCGTCCAGCACCTCCGGGCGGCCAAGGCGCGGGGGACCCGGCTGACCATGCTCACCGCTTACGACGTGCCGACCGCGCGGATCTTCGACGCGGCCGGCGTCGACATGCTGCTGGTCGGGGACTCGATGGGCGACAACATGCTCGGGCACCCGAGCACGATCCCCGTGACCGTGGACGAGATGATCCCCGCCGTGCGCGCTGTCTCCCGGGCCTCGAAGCGCGCAATGGT
>JAHECE010000117.1 GCA_024641895.1 Actinomycetales bacterium | reverse complement strand
TCGCTGCGGGTTCCCCCGCTCGGCTCGGTGTGGCTGACCCCGGCCAAGAGCTGACCGCAGGGCTGCACGGCTGACTACCGCGAAGGCGGCGGACGAGACATCGTCCGCCGCCTTCGCGGTAGTCGACGAGTCCGGCGCCAGGCCCGCTGCAGTCCAGAACCGCGGGCACTCACCGCGGTGATCACGGCGCCCGCACAGCACCCCCGCGCGGGCTTCGGGTCGGCACACAGGCCGTCGGCACACAGGCCGTCGGCACACAGGCCGTCGGTGGCCAGGCCGTCGGTGGCCAGGCCGTCGGTGGCCAGGCCGTCGGCGCTCGGCCGCCACCGTCCGGCGTCAGTCCTGGGCGGCGTCAGTCCTGGGCGTCTGCCCGTCCGGCGTCAGTACAGGGCGCTGGCGAGGGAACGCCGCGCGGCTGACACCTCCGGCGATGCTCCGCCGACGACCTCGAAGAGGTCGAGGAGGCGCAACCGCACCCGCTCCCGATCCGGACCCGCGGTGACTCGCACGAGAGAGACGAGCCGTGCGAGGCCCGCGGCTGACCGGCCGGTGGCGACCTCGACGTCCGCCGCGACGAGGTGCGCCTCGACGTCGTCCGTGGCGGCCTCCGCGGCTGTGGCGAGCACGGCGCTCGGGTTGAGCCCGACGAGGCGCTTGAGCAGCTCGACCTGAGCGAGGCCCGCCTTGGCCTCGACGTCGCGAGGGTTCTCGCGCAGCGCCTGGCCGAAAGCCTGCGCCGCGCCGTCAAGGTCCTCGCGCTCGAGGGCGTCATAGGCCACCTGGTGCAGCGGTGGGAGGGGAGGCTCGGCCGGCTCGACGCCCGCGTCGGGATCGCCCACTCCCTCACCCGGCCCGGCGCCGGGTGACAGCGTCCCGGTGACCCCGTTCTCGCCGGCTACCTTGAGCAGTTCGTCGATGATGGCCCGCACCTGGGCCTCCGGGTAGGCACCTTGGAACATCGGCACAGGCTGCCCCGCGATGATCGCGACGACAGCGGGAATCGACTGGACCTGGAATGCGGCCGCGACCTGCGGGTTGGCGTCGACGTCCACCTTCGCGAGCAGGAAGGCGCCTGCGTACTCCTCCGCCAGCCGTTCCAGCACCGGACTGAGCTGCTTGCAGGGGCCGCACCACTCCGCCCAGAGGTCCACGACAACAGGGACCTGGGCAGACAGCTCGACGACGGCGCCGAAGGTGGCGTCCGTGACGTCCCGCACGACGCCGCTCGACGACGCCGGGGCAGCGTCCGCGCCGCCCGGCGCAGCGACAGGGCGAGGGTCCGGCTGGCGCAGCGTAGACAGGTCGACAGCGCCCCGCGCCGAGATCGGCGGCAAGCTGGGCTGGCTCATGGCGAAGTCCTTCAGGTGAGGTCGTACCCGCCCGGTGCGGGCGCCGACAGGCTAGACCTTGGAGGCGTCGGTGAGCACCCGGTCGGCGCCGAGCACCGTGATCTTCCCGTCCTCGGACGGCGGCACGTAGAACGCCACCATGCTGTCGTGCCGCACGCTCGCCAGCGCCGGGACCTTGCCGTCTCCGAGCCAGTCACCGGCCTCGCCCGAGAGGACCAGGGTGGAGCCGGACAGCGTCTTCTTGTAGCCCGTCGACGTGGTGATCTGCCCCACGACGAGCGCTCCGCCGTCGGCCGTCTCCAGCGCGATCACGCCGTCTCGCTCGGCGAGGGCGTTGAGCGTGATGTCCGCGATGCCTTCGAGGCTGGTGCGGCCGTTCGCGATCTCCGCCTGGAGTGCCTCGACGTAAGGGTCGGGTTCGAAGGCATCCGCGTGCTCGCTCTCGGTCCCATTGACCAGGAGATCCCCGTACCAGCTGAGCGTGTCCGCCGGCGTCGCGCGCAACCCCTCGGCGGACGGCTCGAGCGGCAGGCTTCCGACATCGCTGCTGCCCATCGCGGGCGTCTCCACGCCGGGGAAGAGTCGGACCCAGTCCTGCAGCTTGTACGGGCTCCGCGCGTCGTCCTGACGGACGACGATGAGCAGCGGCGCCGTCTCTCCCGACGGCGGCTGGGTGACCGCCATGACCGTCCGCGGCCAACCGTCGGTCGCGCCGAGGATCAGCACCTGGTCCTCGGTCGTCAGCGGCGTCGGTTCGCGCGCGCCGTCCGAGCGCTCGGCCAGCGTGTACTGGGCCGCCCGCAGCTTCAGCGCGGGGTCGGCGAGCCGGGCAGCCAGCGAGCCGGCGTCGCGGGAGGAGTCGGCGGCCGCGAGCACCTCGCCGATCGCCTGGAGGACAGCCTCGCCCTGCTCCACGGCGAGTACCGGTTGCGGCTCCGACGCGACCCCATCAGGGCTCGGCTGCGGGATCTCCTGCGCGCACCCGGCGAGCAGCGCCGAGCCGACGGCGATCGAAGCGGCGACGCGCGATAGGTGTGTGGGCCGGCTCATGCCTTCTCCCCCTTGGGGTTCGTCTCGCCTGCGGTCGCAGCCTCGTCGTCGTTCCCGTCGTCCTCCGACAGGCTCTCGTCCGGTTCCTCGGCCCCACCCGCGGCGTCGGACTGCGCGGCCACGTCGGCGGCATCGCCCTCCTCGACCTCGCCCTCCTCGACGGCGGGAGCCGCGGCTTGGTCCTCGGACCCGGTGCCGCCGACGTCTGACGCCGATGGCACCGCCTCCGATGGCACCTCACCGCCGGACGCCTCGGCGCGGACCAGCTCCGTACCGGCGTACGTGTCCAGCGGGCGGCTGCCGTGGGCGTGCCGACCGGGCTTGCCGCGGGGCGGGATCACGCCGAGACGCTCGCGAATCGCGTCCCGGTCGAGCTCCGGCGCGGGTTCCTGGCGCTTGCGCAGGGCGCTGATTCCCAGGAGGACGCCCGCGAGCAGCAGCACGCCGCCGACGACGAGGCCCGGAACCAGGAACGGCGTGCTGACCTCGCGCTGCCAGGTCAGCGACAGGCTCGGGGCAGGAGCGGTCCCGTCGGTCGCCGCGATGAGACTCCAGCGGCCCGGCGCATCGACCCACTCGATCGTCGCTTCACCGTCGCCGGTGGCCTGCGCGACCCACATGTCCGACCCGGCGGGCGAGGGCTGCTCCCCGGGTCCGTCGACCTGCGTCGTCTCGAGCGCAGTCCAGGAGCTCAGGCCTGTGACCAGCGTATGGCCCGCCTCGCCGATCCAACCCGTCACGTCGATCTCGCGCCCGACGACCAGGACAACGGGGGCCCCGTCGGGAGCAGAGGCCTTGACGGTGACCTCCGGCGCCACGACGTCGAGCACCCCGGGCGCGGTGACGACGAACGACGAGGACTGGTCCCCGGGCAACGAGGCCGTCACGGTCTCGGAGTCGCGCCAGACGGTCGCCGACGCGATCGCCAAGCCGATGACGACGAGGCCGACGACGCTGAGCGCGATGCTGAGGATCTTGCGGAGCACGTGTGGGGCACCTTCCCGATCGGCAGCCGAGCGCGTCAGCGCTCGAACCTCCAGAATACGGCGACATCCAGCCGGGCGAGGGACACCGGAAGGATGTCATCTGCCAGGTGAGCGCACTACCCTTGGCCGGTCAGCCGACGCGCCCCCTCCGTGGGACGCCGGGCAAGGACGACCCGCTCGGGGGCACGGGCGTAGGTTTCAGGAGGCTCTCGGTGTCCGCAGAACGCGACATTTTCCCCGTCGTCAAGCGCGGGTACGACCCCGCACAGGTGGACGAGAGGGTCTACACCCTCGAGGAAGCCCTGGCGAAGGCGCGCGACCATGTCCGCCGCCTCGACCAGCGAACGATGAACCTCGAGGGCGAGCTCGCGGAGGCGCAACGCCAGCTCCGCGAGATGGAGAAGCCGACCTACTCGGGTCTGGGTTCGCGGATCGAGCAGCTTCTCCGGTCGGCCGAAGAGCAGTCGACGGAGGTCCTGACCCGCGCGAACGCCCACGCGCGCGACGCCGTCGAGCGCGCGGAGCGGTCGGCGGCCCAGGTCCGGGAGCACGCCGAGCACGAGGCACGGGAGGTGCTCGCCGACGCCAGCCGCGAGGCGGAGGCGCTCGCCCTCGACTCACAGCGCCAGGCCGACGTACGCATCGCCGCAGCGAAGTCCAAGGCGGGTGAGCTCGTCTCGGCCGCGGAGCGCGAGGCCGCGCGGGTCACCAACGCGGCGACCACGGAAGCCGCCGAGCGGCGCGCCTCGACGGCCCGCGAGCTCGGTGTGCTGCAGGCGACGGCCGAGCGGGAGATCACCGAGCTCCGCGTCGCTGCCGAGACGAGCGCCGAGGCCCTGCGCAGCCAGTCCGCGGCCGACGCGGCCGAGCTGCAGGACGCCGCCGAGAGGTACGACCGCGACCTCCGCTCCGCGGCCGACGCCGAGGTCGACGCCGCCCGCGCAGCCGCGGACCGGGACGCCGCCACGGTGCGCGAACAGGCCCACGAAGGAGCACGCCGCGTGCTCACCGAGGCGCGGCACGAGGCTGCAGAGACACTGCGCACCGCGCGCGACCAGGCGGACGCGGTCCGGCGCGCCATCGCTGCGGAGCGGGCCGAGGTGGACCTCGAGCTCGCCGCGCACCGCGAGGCCATCGAGCGGGCCAACGCCGAGATGTTCGACCAGGCCAAGGCCGAGGCAGACGGGCTCCTCGCCGACGCGAGCTCCTTCGCGAAAGAGGCGGAGCAGCGCGTCGCCGAAGCGATGACCCGCGCAGATGCGGAACTGGCCGATGCGGAGAAGCGCGCGACCGAGCAGCTGGAATCGGCACGACGATCGGCAGACCGGATCGTCGGTGACGCCCGCGACCGCGCTCAGCAGCTGGTCGCCGACGCGCGGCGGACATCCGAGCGGGAGCGGTCCTCGGCACACCGCGAGATCGAGGACCTCGAGCGCCAGCGGGAGTCCATCACGGCTTACCTCGACGAGCTCCGCGGGATCCTCGGCTCCTCCGCGGTGCCCGACGTCGCTGCGCCACCAACAGGTCACGGCACCGCCGCGGATGCCGCGGCGCCGACCGGCAGCGGGGCGGGTCCCGGTGCCGGCAAGGCAGGCAGCCAGGGCTCCGGGCGCACCTCGAGCAGGCCCGCCACGACGGGCGGCTCGGGAAGCGGGACGGGCAAGACCTCGACGGATGCGGCATAGGGTGACGGCATGACCACGTCGGGGAGCGGGCAGAGTTGGTCGGAACACCGTAAGGCGGCCGCCGACTCGCACGCCAAGGCCCTGGCCGACAAGGAAGCCCGGGAGGCCGCCGTCGCCCGCGCGATGCTTGCCGACTTCGTGGTTCAGGCCCGCGCTCAGGGCCTGCCGCCCGTACCGCTGGTCGTCAAGGGCTATGGCGGCAAGGGCACGGCCAAGAGCCAGCTCACCGGGTGGTACCTCCGGCTCGACCACACCGTGGCGGTCGGGGAGGACGGCGAGTTCTACGTCCTCACCGCACCTCTGACCCTCCTCGACCGAATCCGCGGTGTGCAGGTCGAAGCCAAGGAGCCACCGCTCGTGATCGGCAAGGGCAGCGGCGATGGGGACTCCATCGACCTCGCAGACGCGATCGCCCGCGTACTCACACCCGATGCATGACGCCGGACCATGACGGTCCTGGAGACACCGTGACCTCACGCGTCGCAGCCGGCCGATGGTCCGCCGTCGCGCGCGCCGCCGGCCTGCTCGGCTCCGACGGCGTTCCCCGCCCGACGATCTTCGCTCAGATGACAGCGCTCGCCTCGCGGACGGGATCCATCAACCTCGGCCAGGGCTACCCCGACGCCGGCGGCCCGCACGCGGTCCTGGAACGGGCCGTCGAAGCGATCCGGTCCGGGCAGAACCAGTACGCACCCGGGCCCGGGATCGCCGAGCTCCGCCGAGCGATCGCCGAGCACCAGCGTCGTCACCGGGGCATCGACCTCGACCCCGACACTGAGGTGCTGGTCACGACCGGGGCAACCGAGGCGATCGCCGCCGCGGTGCTCGCCCTGACGGAGCCCGGGGACGAGGTCGTGACCCTCGAACCCTTCTACGACTCCTACGCCGCCGTGATCGCGCTGGCCGGCGCCGAGCGCCGCACCGTGGCACTCCACCCGCCGGACGCGACCACCACCCGGTGGCACCTCGACCCGGACGAGATCCGCGCCGCAGTCGGCCCCCGGACCCGACTCATCCTCCTGAACACGCCGCACAACCCGACCGGCGCCGTCCTCGCACCAGCCGAGCTCGAGGTCATCGCGGCCGTGGCGATCGAGCACGACGTGCTCGTCGTGACCGACGAGGTCTACGAGCACCTCGTGTACGACGACGCCCGGCACATCCCCATCGCCACCCTGCCGGGCATGGCCGAGCGCACCCTCACGGTCTCCTCGGCGGGCAAGACCTTCTCCGTCACGGGCTGGAAGATCGGCTGGGCCTGCGGCCCGGCGCGGCTGGTCAACGCCGTCACCGCGGTCAAGCAGTTCCTCACCTACACCTCGGGTGCACCGTTCCAGCCGGCGATCGCGCTCGCGCTCGGCCTCGACGACGCCGTCGCCGCGCTCCGCCGCAGCCTCCAGGACCGGCGCGACACCCTCTGCACCGGTCTGCGCGAGGCCGGCTTCGACGTCGTCGTGCCACAGGGAACGTACTTCGTGATCGCCGACGCCGCCGCCGTCGGAGCACGCAACGCGGCCGTCTTCTGCGAGGAGCTGCCCGCCCGAGCGGGCGTCGTCGCGATCCCGGTGACGGCCTTCACGACGCCGGGCGGCGAGGCAGCCGGGGCTCTCGCCACGCACGTCAGGTTCGCCTTCTGCCGCTCGGCGGACGACATCGCCCTGGCTTGCGAGCGGCTCGCTCGAGCCCGCTGGGCCTGATCGGGCCCGCCCGCCCATGTGTGGCCGCTTCGCCTCGTTCCGGCAGGCCCAGGAGCTCGCCGACGCCTTCGACGTCGACGAGGTGACCGAGGCCGCACGCGCCGTGCTGCCGTCGTACAACGTCGCGCCGACACAGCCCGTCAGGATCGTGCTCGACCGAGCCGGCACGGCAGGCGCGCCCCCGCACCGGGAGATGCACGCCGCCCGCTGGGGCCTGGTCCCGGCGTGGGCCACGGACCTCAGGGTCGGCTACAAGATGATCAACGCACGCCGGGAGTCGCTGGACGACCGACCGGCGTTCCGTGTCTCGCTGCAGCGCCGCCGCTGCGTCGTCCCCGCTGACGGGTACTACGAGTGGCAACGCCGCGGGGGCGCCAAGACGCCCTACTTCATCCATGGCGCTGCCGCGGCTCCGATCGCCTTCGCCGGCCTCTACGCCTTCTGGCGAGATCCCGAGCGCGCGGACGACGACCCCGCCCGCTGGGTGCTGTCGACGACGATCGTCACGACCGCCGCCGTTGCGGAGCTCGCCGGACTGCACGACCGCGTACCGGTCGTCCTTGACGCGGCGGAGCGAGAGCGCTGGCTCGACCCCGGCCTCACCGGGACCGCCGATGCCCTGCGCGTGCTGGACGGCGTTGAACCGCACCTGGTGTTCCACCGGGTCTCCGACAGGGTCAACCGCGTCGCCGAGGATGAACCGGGGCTCATCGCCCCGGCCTGAGGTGTCTCAGTCCCGTCCGGCCACCTGTGGAGCGCGCCGTATCCACCATCTGGCCCGGGGCACGTGCGTGGGGAACGGCCGCGCCAGGAGACTCCCCGCATGCGGCAGGAAGCGCTCCGGACCGACGCGCCGGCGAAGACCCCCGGGGCCGAGACCGGCACGGCAGGGCCGGACGGCGCCCGCGCCGCTCTCGGCGCCCGATGGCACCTGGCCGTGGTCGCGGGGCCGGATCCGGGTTGGTGCCACCCCGTCCGGCGGGGCGCGCAGACTGTAGGCCGCGACCCGGCCTGCGACCTCCCGCTCGCGGATCCCGAGCTCTCGCGCCGACACCTCGAGACTCGCGAACGCCGCGGAGTCGTCGAGGCGCGCGACCTCGGGTCCGCGAACGGATCGCGGCTCCTGGCCACCGGACGCCCGTTCACGCTCCGCTGGCGACGGCAGTCACGACTCGGTTCGCGTTGGCGCACGCTGCCCGAAGGCTCCGGGCTCGCCGTCGGCCGCAGCGTGCTCCGCGTGCGGGCCCGCCCCGGCCTGGACGGACGCCCGTCCGTCACGTCAGAGGCGGCAGGACCGCACGCGGACGGCCCGGGCACGTCGCCGCAACCTCGCCTCGGGACCACAAC
>JAHECE010000116.1 GCA_024641895.1 Actinomycetales bacterium | reverse complement strand
CCGGCCCGGACTCCGGATCGGTGATCACGGCGGCCTCGTCGTCCTCGGCGGGCTTGGCCGCTGCCGCCGTCGCGGCCCTCGTGGTGGTCACCTTGCCCGCCGCGGGCGCGCGTCGAGCGCGGGTCCGCGGCGCTGCCGCCACCTCGGCCGGCTGGGCCGGAGAGACGACGGTGATGTCGAGATCCTCGAGCGCGCGCAGCACCTGCTTCAGGCGACGCGACGGGACGTCCGCGATCACACAGGCTTCGCGGAACTGCTCCGAGGTGATCTCACCCCGCGTACGCCCGAGCTGGACCAAACCCTTGAGGGCATCGTGCTCGAACTCACGGGGCAGGGCGGGGCTGTTGGAGACTGCCGACGACACAGAAGACCTTTCGGCGGGGAGCAGGGCCGGGCGCTGATCGACACGCAGCGCCAAAAACTATCACGCAGTCGGAGACCGACCTGGGACGAGCGGTACCCGACGGGCCAGAATCGCCCGACGAGCGTCAACGTCGGGACGCGACTGTTTGTTCCTGAGCCAGCAGCGAGGCGGACGACGGCCCCGATGAGCCCTCACCGTAAGCCTCCACGGGGGGGCAGGCGCAAACCAGGTGCCGGTCACCGTAGGCCGCGTCGATCCGCCGGACCGGAGGCCAGTACTTGCTGTCCGCCTGATCAGGAGCGGGGAACACGGCGACCGCCCGATCGTAGGGATGAGACCACGTCGAGACCAGGCACGTCGCGGTGTGCGGCGCGTTCAGCAGAGGGTTGTCGTCCCGCGGCCAGATACCGGCCCGCACCTTCTCGGCCTCCGCGTGGATCGCGATCATCGCGTCGCAGAAGCGGTCGATCTCGCGCAGGTCCTCGCTCTCGGTGGGCTCCACCATGAGCGTGCCCGCGACGGGGAAGCTCATCGTGGGCGCGTGGAAGCCGTAGTCGATGAGCCGCTTGGCGACGTCGTCGACCGTGATACCCGTGGCCGCGGTGAGCGGACGGATGTCGAGGATGCACTCGTGGGCCACGAAGCCGGACTGGCCGCGGTAGAGCACCGGGTAGTAGTTGCCCAGGCGCGCGGCCACGTAGTTGGCCGCGAGTACGGCCGACGCGGTCGCGGCCAGGAGCCCGGGCCCGCCCATCAGGCGCACGTACGCCCAGCTGATCGGGAGGATCGACGGGGAGCCGAACGGGGCCGCGGAGACCGGGCCCCCACGTCCGGGCCCCCCGGCCGCCGTGCCGCCCTGGGCCATGGGGTGGCCGGGCAGGAACGGCGCGAGGTGCGCCCGTGCGGCGACGGGACCGACCCCTGGGCCGCCACCCCCGTGCGGTATGCAGAAGGTCTTGTGCAGGTTCAGGTGGCTGACGTCGCCGCCGAACTCGCCGGGCTGCGCGGCGCCGACAAGGGCGTTGAGGTTGGCGCCGTCGATGTAGACCTGTCCCCCGGCTTCGTGGACCAGCGAGCAGACCTCGCGGACGCTCTCCTCGTACACGCCGTGGGTCGACGGGTAGGTGATCATGATCGCCGCGAGCTCGTCGGCGTGCTTGGCCGTGAGCCGTCGTAGATCCTCGACGTCGACGTTCCCGGCCGCGTCGCACGCGACGACGACGACGCGCATCCCGGCAAGAACGGCTGACGCGGCATTCGTCCCGTGGGCGCTCTGCGGCACGAGACAGACGGTCCGGCCGGCTTCGCCCCGGGAGCCGTGGTAGCCGCGGATCGCCAGCAGGCCGGCTAGCTCTCCCTGTGAGCCGGCGTTGGGCTGGACGCTCACGGCCTCGTAGCCGGTGAGGGCGGCGAGCCAGCTCTCGAGCTCTGCGATGAGGTCGAGATAGCCCGCGACGTCCGCCGCCGGGGCGAACGGATGGATCCGGGAGAACTCCGGCCAGGTCACCGCGGCCATCTCGACGGCGGCGTTGAGCTTCATCGTGCAGGAGCCGAGCGGGATCATGCCGCGGTCGAGCGCATAGTCCTTGTCCGAGAGCCGGCGCAGGTAGCGCATCATCGCGGTCTCGGAGCGGTGCGTCGAGAACACCGGGTGGGTGAGGAAGTCCGTGGAGCGCCGCAGCGGAGCCGGGATGGCCGCAGGTCCCGGGTCGTCCGGCTGCTCCCGACCTGCACCGTCCGGAGCGGCCTCGATGCCGACGACGACCTGGACGACATCGGCCACGACGGCAGCCGTCGTCACCTCGTCGCAGGCGATGCCGACGTGGTCCGGATCGGCGACCCACAGCAGGATGCCCCGGTCGCGGGCGGCCGTGGCGACGGCCTCAGCACGACCCGGCAGCCGGACCGCAACGGTGTCGAAGAACTGGTCGTGCACCACCTCGGCGCCGGCCGCGCGCAGAACGCGCGCCAGGTCGACGGCGTGCTGGTGAACCCGCCTCGCGATGGCGCGCAGGCCGTCGGGACCGTGGTAGACGGCATACATGGAGGCGAGAACGGCTAGCAGCACCTGAGCGGTGCAGATGTTGGACGTGGCCTTCTCGCGGCGGATGTGCTGCTCGCGGGTCTGCAGGGCCAGCCGGAGAGCGCTCGCGCCTTCGGCGTCCTTCGAGACTCCGACCAGTCGCCCCGGCAGCTGCCTCTGCAGGCCGTCGCGCACCGCGAGGTAGCCCGCGTGCGGGCCACCGAAGCCCAGGGGCACCCCGAACCGCTGGCTCGTGCCCACTGCGATGTCTGCGCCCAGCTCCCCCGGGGGCGTGAGCAGCGTGAGCCCGAGCAGATCAGCGGCCATGACGACGAGCGCCCCCGCAGCGTGCGCGTCCGCGATGATCTGGCTCGGGTCGACGAGGCGGCCGCTGGCGCCGGGGTACTGGACGAAGACGCCGAACGCACCCGCGAGCGACTCGGGGGCGACGGGGCGCGACGCGTCGAGCTCGACGAGCTCGATCCCGAGCGGCGCCGCGCGGCTGGCGAGCACGGCCTTCGTCTGGGGCAGGGCGTCGACGTCCACGAGGAAGCGGTTGCCCGAGCCCCGGGTGGCGCGGTGCGCGAGGAGCATCGCCTCGGCGACCGCGGTCGCCTCGTCGAGCATCGAGGCCCCGGAGACGCTGAGACCGGTCAGGTCGGAGACCATCGTCTGGAAGTTGAGCAGCGCCTCGAGCCGACCCTGGGAGATCTCTGGCTGGTACGGCGTGTAGGCGGTGTACCAGGCGGGGTTCTCGAGCACGTTGCGCACGAGGACGGGCGGCGTGACCGTGTCGTAGTAGCCCTGACCGATCATCGAGGTGCGCACCGTGTTCCGGAGCGCGATCCCGCGCAGGAGCGCCAGGACCTCGTCCTCACCGACCGCCTCGGGCAGACCGTCCGGGAGATCCCCCCTGATACCGGCCGGGAGCGCGTCGGTGACGAGCTCCTCCCGGGAGTCGAACCCGAGGACTCTGAGCATCGCCGCCTGCTCGGCGTGGCTCGTGCCGATGTGGCGGTCTGCAAAGGTCGTCAAAGCGTCTGCCCCGAGGTCATGGCGGCATAGGCGGCGGGGTCGAGGAGCGCGGGCGCGCCATCGATCCGCATCGTGAACAGCCAGCCGGCGCCGAACGGATCCGTGTTGACCACCTCGGGCGCGTCCGTCACGGCCTCGTTGACCTCGACGACCGTGCCATCGGCGGGCGCGAAGAGCTCACTGACGGACTTGGTGGACTCGATCTCGCCACAGGCCTGCCCGGCGGTGAGGACGCTTCCCACGGCGGGCAGGTCGATGAACACGACGTCGCCGAGGGCGTCGGCCGCGTACTCGGTGATCCCGACCCGCGCGACGTCGCCGTCGCCGTCGATCACGATCCACTCGTGCTCGGCCGTGTACTGGCGGTCAGTGGGAACATTCATTCCTGGCTCCTAGCGGACGGGCCGTGCTCCTGGCGTCACCGGGAGCGTCGGTAAAAGGGCAGCGGGACGACCTGCATCGACTGGCGCGCTCCGCGCACGTCGACGACGACCTCGGTCCCCGGCTCTGCGGCGGCACCCGTGACGCGCGCCAGCGCGACCGGATAACCGAGGGTCGGCGACAGCGCACCGGACGTCACGGTACCGACCTGGACCTCGTCGAGGAGCACGGCATGCCCGGCGCGCGCGGCCCGGCGCCCGCTGCCGATCAGCCCGACCATGGTCTGCCCCCCAGGGCGGCCCGCGCGCACGGCGAGCGCGTCGCGACCGACGAATTCGTGCCCGAGGTCGACGACCCGCCCGAGTCCGGCGTCGTACGGGGTGATGTCGGCGGTGAGCTCGTGCCCGTAGAGCGGCATCCCGGCCTCGAGCCGCAAGGTGTCGCGGCTCGCGAGACCGCAGGGCACCACCCCAGCCTGCGCACCGGCCTCGAGCAGCGCCCGCCACACGGCGAGCGCCGCGGTCGCCGGCACGCTCAGCTCGAAGCCGTCCTCACCGGTATAGCCGGTGCGGGCGATGAGCGCGGGAGTCCCCGCGACAGCGCCGACGGCGATCGCGTAATAGCGCAGCGCCCCCAGATCGACGCCCGAGAGCCCGCGGAGGACCCCGGCGGCGACCGGACCCTGGAGCGCGATGAGTGCCCGGTGCGGGGTTCGGTCGACGACGGCGGCCTCGAGGCCCTCGCTTCGCGCCGCCAAGGCGTCGAGCACCGTCAGCCGGTTCGCCGCGTTCGCGATGACCAGGTACTCCTCGGGCCCGAGACGGTAGACGATGAGGTCGTCGAGGATCCCACCGTCCGACGCCGTGAGCATGGTGTAGCGGGCGCGTCCGACGGCGAGACCCGAGACGACGCTGACGACGGACCGGTCGAGCGACGCGCCGGCCCCGGGCCCGGTCACCTCGAGCTGCGCCATGTGCGAGAGGTCGAACAGGCCTCCGGCTTCGCGGACGGCACGATGCTCTGCGAGGTCGCTGCCGTAACGCAGCGGCATGGTCCATCCGGCGAAGGAGGTCAAGGTCGCGCCGGCACTGCGGTGCTCCGCCAGCAGCGGAGACTCCGGCGGTTCGGTCGCGAGCGGTCCGCCTGACGAGGTCGGGTTCATGGAGCTCCGGTAGGGGCGCGGGGACGCGGGCACGCTACCACCGGGAGCTCCCCTTCCATGGTGCCCGCCCTCCACTCGGGACGACCGACCACAGGTCCTGGCACGCGGTCACCCGGCGGCCCGGCGCCGGTCGACCTCTCGTCCGGGCTCGTCGTCCCCACGGACCCATCCGGGCGGGATGCCCGCCGCCAGGACGTCGTCGAGCAGCAGGCCCAGACGGTAGCCGGAGTCCGCCTGGAGCGTCTGCTCGACGAGCACCCCGGCGCGCGCCCCGTCGCCTTCCCACCAGGAGAGCCAGGCGAGAAAGGCCAGCGCCGGGGCGGCGCGGCGCTGCGGAACGTGGGCGACGGTGGCCTCCAAGACCTCGCGTGCGTGCGCCAGGCTCATCCTGTCCGGGGAGCACCCGCCGGGCGCGCACACGGCATCGAGGGCCGAGTCGACATCGACGGCTCGCGAGTCGATCTCCATCACGAGCGAGAGCATCATGGCGTCCCGAAGTGCCGCGTGCTCGAGCGCCGCCAGTTGCCGTCCGAGGTCCGTGACCGGCAGCTCTCGGCCGTCCGCAACACGCGCTCGCAGGTCGGACCATCGGACCATGGCGCGCTCGGCCCAAACCCGGAGCGGACGGGGATCCTCCTCGTCATGGGCCCGGCGCACGACGTCTTGTCGCCGTATCCGCTCTGTTCCGGCCGCCCGGACCGCCGCGCGCCGGGCGGCCACGGGGGCACGCCGACGCACGCCGAGCTCCTCCCTGCACCCGGCGACCGCGTTCCCCGACAGCACCATGTGAGCGCTGACCTGGGTCGATTCCAGATCCTCCAACGGCCGCCCACCCGACGGGCAGCAGCCCTCGTCCTCGCAGTCGACACCTGCGTACCCCGACGGACCGACGAGCCAGGCGTCGCTGAGCAGATCCTCGGGCAGCGCCGCCGCCATCCGCGCCAACGCGGTGCCGGCACGCCCCCTGCCGGAGCGGACCTCGGACCGGAGTGCGTCCGCGTAGAGCACGAGGACCACCCGGTGGGCGCCGTCCGCCCGCAGGTGATCAGCGAGCGCAGCGGCCAAGACGGCACCGGAGCCTTCCCGGTCCAGGTCGTCGACGTCTGCTCGGGCAACAAGCCCGATCCGGCCGCGGCTGCCGCGCAGCGAGACGACGACCAACGAGTCCGTCGGCACGAAACCAAGGCTGTAGGGAATGTAAGCGAGCAGCTCTCGGGGCTCGCCGACCCGGATCACGGTAGGTCTCATGCCCGCCACCCCAGCGGCCAGGCCCTCGCGCCGCAGCGTGCGACGACGTGACGGTGCACACCGCACCAACGCCGATCCCTGGGGAGGAACTCTGAAGGGCCGACCTCTAGTCTGCAGGCATGCACGACCCACTCGACTCCCTCGAGTCCACGCGACGGCTCGTCACGGAGCGCATCGGTGCATGCCTGGACCTGACGCGCGCACGCATGGCGCACGTGGGCGCCGAGACGGCAGACGTGATCGACGCCGGCGACACCCTGCTCTCCGGCGGCAAGCGCCTGCGGGCAGCCTTCTGCGTCGCCGGCTGGTCGGCAGCAGGCGGCCCCGCGCCGGCGCAGAACGACGCAGCCGTCATCATCGCGGGGTCCAGCCTCGAGCTGTTCCAGGCGGCCGCCCTCGTGCACGACGACGTGATGGACGGCTCCCTGACACGCCGGGGACGACCGGCGGCTCACCGGCAGTTCGCGGCGATCCACGGCTTGCGGAGCTGGCTCGGCTCCCCCGACCTCTTCGGCGAGGCGGCGGCGATCCTCCTCGGCGACCTCCTCCTGGTCACGAGCGCCCGCGAGCTCAACCAGGCGCTGCGCGAGATACCCGCGGCCGCGGCGGCCCGCGCACAGGACGTCTACGACCTGATGACAGCGGAGGTGACGCTCGGGCAGTACCTCGACATGCAGGCCCAGGCAGCCCCGTGGGACGCCGATCTCGCGGTGGACCTCGACCGCGCGGTCCGCGTGGTCCGGGCCAAGTCCGCTCGCTACAGCGTCGAGCACCCCACCGTGCTCGGCGCCGCGATGGCCGGCGGTGACGAGCCGCTGCTGGCGCTCCTGGGCCGGTTCGGGCTGCCGATCGGCGAGGCCTTCCAGCTGCGCGACGACGTCCTCGGAGTGTTCGGCGACCCCGAGGTCACCGGCAAGCCGGCCGGCGACGACTTGCGCGAAGGCAAGCGCACCATCCTCGTCGCCGTCGCGATGGACCGGGCCTCCGCGGCCGCACGGGAGACCCTGACCGCGGCGCTGGGCCGAAGCGACCTCGACGGGTCCGATCTCGACGACGCCCGCGACATCCTCATATCGACCGGCGCGCTCGCCGACGTCGAGGCACGTATCGACCGGCGTACCGAGGCCGGGCTCCGGGCCCTCGAGGGCCCGGAGCTGGACGAACGGCCCAGGGCGGAACTACGAGCGCTCGCGCTTCTCGCGACTGACCGCACCGCCTGAGCCGCACCGCTCGGCGGAGCTCCCCGTGACGCCGGACCGCGACGTCGCCCCGGTTGTCGACCGGTCTCGCTCGGCACGTGGCGCCCACCCGGGTTCGGGGCGCCGGCCCCGAAGGACCTTGCCTCACGCAGGCAACCGCCCATATCGTGAGTAATGTCGCTTTAGTCTCATATGCCACATGCGTGACTTCCGCCTCATCAGTTGCCCTCTGTCCATGCATGCCGAACGTGGGGCTCGCCCGGCGAGCCCCACCACGCAGGAGGTCCTGCCATGACCGCGCGCCCACGTCGATCGCGCCTGCGCCGAACCGCTCCCGCGGTCAGCATCGGGCTCGCCCTTGCGGTCGCACCCGCCGTCGCGGGCCCTGCAGCCTTCGCCCAGGCGTTCACTGCCGTGCACGTAGCCGCCCAGTCGCCGGCTCCGGGCTCGACCTACATAGTCGTCCCCGGCGACACGGTGAGCGAGATCGCGCTACGCAGCCGGGTGAGCGTCGGCGCGATCATCACCGCGAACGGCCTGAGCTCCCGGGCACGCATCCGCATCGGGCAGACGCTCACCATCCCGGGAGCCTCCGGGCCCGCGCCGACTCGGGCGAACACGCCGGCACCGGCACCGGCGGCGGCGGCGCCGCAGGGCAGGACCCACACCGTCGTGGCCGGAGACACCGTGAGCGGGCTTTCTGTCCGCTACGACGTCCCGCTCTCCCAGATCGTCAGCGCG
>JAHECE010000115.1 GCA_024641895.1 Actinomycetales bacterium | reverse complement strand
TGCGTCGTCGCCGGTGGCCACCCGCCGCTCGAGCAGGTCGGCGTATGGCGCGTGGTCTTGACCGTCCAGGAGTACTCGGAATGCCAGGTTGACCGCGCGAAGAATCCCGGGCACCGAGCGGAAGTTCACGGACAGCTCGGTATGACCCTCTGGGTACCTCGCACCGACCCGGGCGTAGAGCTCTACGTCGGCTCGGCGGAACCGGTAGATGGACTGCTTGGGGTCTCCGACGAAGAACTGTGGTGCCCGACCGGCGAGCAGGTCGACGATCTCGACCTGAAGCGGGTCGGTGTCCTGAAACTCGTCGACCATGACGACCTGCCACCGAGCTCGCAGGAGCTCCCGAGCCTCGTCGTGGTCGCGCAGCAGGTCGCGTGCCAGGACCAGGAGGTCATGGAAGTCCAGGCGCCCGCTGGCCTTGCGTCGCGCAACCTCGGCGAGGACGTGGTCCTGCACCCTCGCCGCGAGAGTCGTCGTGACGGCGCGGCCGGTCGCCGTCACCAGGGCCGAGCGCGCCGCCTCAGCCTCCTTGAGGCGTTCGAGGACGGCCTCCTTGGTCAGGCCGGCCTTCAACCAGGCCGACCTGTTCCCGGCGTTTCCGGATCCGAGCTTGCGGTTGAGGAGGGCGGCGAGAAGGTCGTCATCCGCCAGGCCCTCGATCTCGTCGAGGAACGGGAGGACCACGTCGCGCAGATGCTCGGTGAGCCGGTCCCCGTCGGGCCAGCGGTCAGCGGCCTCGGCCACGGCGTGAAGAGGTGCGGTGACCGCGGCCGTGTCGAGCACGGGCAGCGGCAGGCCGGTGAGCGGTCGATCGGACAGCAGGTCCCACGACCCGGCGAACGCGCTCGAGATCGTCTGGAGCGTCGGGAGAGCCAGCCCGAGGGTGAGCGCGGCGGAGACGTGCCGGGCGAGCGCGGCGTCGTCGAGCAGCTCGTCCACGAAGCAGCGCCACGCCCCGGCCTGCTCGACCTGAGCGGCGATCGGGTCGCGCACGACGAAGCCCGGCGGGAGGTCGGCCTCGAGAGGCACTTCCGCGAGCAGGCGCGCCGCGAACCCGTGCAGGGTGCTGACGGCGGCGTCGTCGAAGCGGTCGAGGGCCGCCGCGGCGCGGTCGCGCTGGACGGCGTCATAGCCGCGGTCGCGGTGCCGGCCTCGGGCTGCATCGGCCAGGGCTGCGCGCAGGCGGGTGCGCAGCTCGGCCGCGGCGTTCTCCGTGAAGGTGATCGCCGCGAGGCGGCTGATGTCGCCCAGGGTGCCGGTGGCGACCATCTCGACGACCCGGGCCACGAGCGCGGTCGTCTTGCCGGCGCCGGCTCCGGCCTCGACGAACAGCGTCTGCTGGTGGATCTCGAGAATCCGGGTGCGGGCCGCCTGGTCGGACGGCAACGGGCTCGGGTTCACGGCTGCTCCTTCCCGTTCACTTCGAGCCTGTTCACTTCGACGGCGCCTGCGGGCTCGGTGGTCACCGCGTCGCTGCCGTCGGCGAGCGCGGCGTACGCCGCGACGCCGGTGCTGCTGCGCAGCCGGTCCCAGATCTCGCCTCGGTTCGTGCTGCAGACCCGGTCGTACGGGCAGAACCCGCAGGAGCTGTGGCCGGACCAGGCACTCCACTCCCCGGGGTTGGCAGGGAAGACGCCCTGCTCGATCGACTCCGTGGCCACGCCGAGGACGTGGCGCAAGCGGTCCCTCTGCCGGTCGTCGATCGGCCCCCCGCGCAGCAGGCGCCCCTGCTCGACGAACCAGTAGTAGGCGAGTGTCGCCGCGGTCGCGGTCGCGGTCGCGCCGGCGTCGTCGGCCGCTGTCGGTGCCTCCGGCGGCTGGCCGAAGCTGGCCTCGGCCGCCAGCGCGTAGAGCGAGAGCTGGATCTTGCGGCCCCGATCCGTGAGGTCGGCGTCGGGCTTGACCTCGCCGAGCCGGGGGATCTCGTCGTAGCCGTAGCCCTTGCCCGTCTTGTAGTCCAGGACGTACAGGCGACCGTCCTGCGTCAGGTCGACGCGGTCCGCGCTCCCCGCGAACTCGATCGCGCGGCCGTCGGCCAGGGTCAGGCGCAGCGGCTCGGTACCGTCGCGCCCGAACGTCATCTCGACCGCGACGGGCCAGGACCGCCGCGCCCGACGCAGCGCGCTGTCGGTGACCAAGACGTCTGCGAGGACGCGGTGCAACCGCGCGAGGTCCGCGCGCCAGAGCGCGGGCCTGCCGGTGGCGCCCGACTGCTCGAGCAGGGCGGCCTCCTCGTCGAGGATCGCCGCGGCTTCGCGGATCTCCGCCGGGGTCCAGGCGGCGTCGGGGTCGCGCGGGCCGCGGCCCGCGCTCGGGAGGTGTCCCGCAAGGAACCTCTCGAGAGCGCGGTGGACCAGGCTGCCCCGTGCCCGCTGGTCGATCCGGTCCTGGTCGCCGACGTCCTCCAGCTCACCGACCCGCAGGAGCCGCCGGAAGAGGTAGGACGCCGGGCAGGTGGCCCAGCCTTCGAGCGTGGTCGCGCTCCGTGTCGCGCCGGCTCGCGCCAGGAGGGCCTCGTCCAGGGGAGGGAGGCCGCCCAGCCACGGGCCGAACTCGGCGCGAGAGCGGGCGGCCGAGCCCTCCCGGCCGCGCTGGAACCGGGGGTCGGCGATCCGGTCCGCGGTGCCGCCGTGGGCCAGCGCGACGTCGAGCTCGTACCGGGACGCCGCGGTCGTCGCGGTCCGCAGCGAGGCCTCGAATGACGGCTGGACGGACAGCCACGGCCCACCGGGCCAGGTGGGCAGTCTCTCCGCCACCACCGGTTCGCCGGCCAGTCGGCTGGCCTCCTCGAGCAGCCAGGGCGACGGGAACTGGCGGCGCTGCCCGCGCACATCGGCGACGGGGTAGGACAGCACGACGTGCCGCGCACCGGCGAGGGCCGCAGCGTGGTGACTGCGCTCGGCCGCGCGCCGGTGCGCCGTCGTCCGCAGTGCGCTGCCGTCGGTCGGGACGCCGACCAGCGCCCGGTCGACATCCCGGAGCACGGGGTGCTCGCGCAGCCGCGGTGGGTAGGCGTCCTCCGTCATGCCCAGGACGAGGAGCAGGTCCAGGTCGGATCCCGCGAATTGGCTGATCGGGGCTACGAGGACGCCGCGGCCGAGTGTGGTGCCGGTTGTGGTCGGGCGGTCCAGCTCTCGGGCAAGCGACACCCGTACCGTCTCGGGGTCCGGCGGAGACGCGGTCCGATCGAGCAGGGTGAGCCCGTCGACGGCAGCGAGGACGGAGTCGTAGGCCTGCTCCTCGATGCGGACGCGCCGCTGGGCGTGGGGTGGGGCGTCGGGGGCGGCGTGCCATCGCGCGACCGTGCCGCCCGTACCCAGGAAGCGGAGGACAGCGGCGTGCATCGCTGCGCTCACCTCGCGCCACGTCGAAGCCGACGCCACACGCTCGGCAGTGGTCTGGATCTCGTCGACCATGGAGGCGAGCGCTTCGGCGTCCGCCACCTCACGCCGCCGCTGCTCGTCGGGGGCCTCCAGGGCGTGCGAAGCGGCGAAGCGGTCCAGGGACTTCCGCCAGCTAGGGGCGCCCCGGCTCACGCGTGCGTCGCGGGAGACCTTGTCCCAGCGAGCGGCGGGCACCGGTCGACCGGCCCCGTCGAGGACGGGGGCGTCGGAGAGCCATCGAATGACGTCGGAGCGCGGATAGCCCTCCGCCCGGAGATCGAGGAGACCGGTGAGAAGTCGGCCTGCCGCCGTCTGCGCCAGGGTGGTATCGGCGGGCGCGGAGAACGGCAGACCGGCCTCCTCGAGGACCTGCACCAACGTCCGCAGGTACGGATCGGCGTTGCGGTAGGCGATTGCGATGCGCTCGGGGCGTACCGGGTGCGCCTCGACGCGGGCCATCACCGTTCGGACGGCGAGGCGTGCCTCCTCCTCGGCGTCGGGGGCCACGACGATCCGGACGTCGGGGGCGGACACGTGCCCGCGCCGCACGGGCTCGCCCAGATGCGACGAGAGCCAGGCGAGCATCTCGCCGGCCTCGTCGTCGTCGTTGCGGCAGATGATCGACGTAAGTCGATCGCGTCGTGCCAGGGCGGCGAGGAACCGTCGGTCGCCGGGCAGGAGTTGCTGAGGGGCGTAGAGGATGACATGCGTGTCCGGTGCATCCCCGGCCTCAAGAGCCGCGATCGCCGCGTCCGCCGGGGCCGTTGCCTCGGGGGCTGCCGCGGCCAGCTGGACGCGGTAGGCGCGGTAGACCTGGACCGTGTCCAGGGTGCTCCTGCTGCCTGCGGCCAGGAGATCGAGGAAGCCGGGCCGGCTCGCGTCGACGTCGTCGAGCTCGGCGAACAGGCCCTCCAGGATGTCGGCGGTCGCGTGGTGGCGAGCGGCCGATGCACTGAGTGGCCCGCTGGTCGACCGCAGTGCCACCCGGGCTGCGAGCGCGCGGTCCGCCGGTCGCACGGGCCGTCGGCCGGTGAGTGCGAGGTGGCGCGCGGCGAGACGTTGTGCCAGCTGAGGGAGCGAGGAGAACCGCACGTTCGCCAAGCCGCCCCCGGCGACGGCGCGTCGGACGGACAACCCCGCGATCGGGGTCGGGACCACGACGTCGACGGCCGCCAGCGGGTCGCCCGCCTGCGCGTCGCGGATCGCCTCGCTCAGGGCTGCCGTGGCTCCGGGGCCGAACGGCGCCACCACGAGGCGCTCTCTGCCTGTCATGACCCGGACGCTAGCGCCGGGGACTGACATCGACGGCCCGCCGCAGGTGCGCGTCGGCGAGCGGGTTGGGCGGCACACGGGGCGAGCACTGCGACCGCGACAGCCTGGACGGCGCCAGGCGGCCGGCGGCCGTTGCGCCTCGTCGTTCGGGTGCGCAGGAGTCGAAGGGGTTGGCGCCGCGTCGACCACACGCCTCAGGTCAGGACGTGCGCGACAGGTCCCTTGTGGGCATGTCGTCGCAGCCGGGGCGCCAGGTCAGGTGTAGGTGGGCCGGGATCCTGTGAATCCCGGCGGAGTGCCCCGGTCCGCACCGACGACGTGCGCGGTCGTCGTCCGGTTTGTCCCGGAAGGCGTCGGCTCGCCAGACTGAGGGCGACGTCAACCAGCGAAGATGAGGCCAGACATGTCTAGCTCAACGCCCAAGCGGATCGGGATCCTGACAGCCGGCGGCGACAGCCCGGGCCTGAACGCCACGATCCGTGGCGTCGGCAAGACCGCGATCGGCTACTACGGCATGGAGCTCATCGGGTTCCGTGACGGCATCACGGGGCTGGTCAACAACAACTATGTGCCGCTGGACGGCAAGGCGCTCTCGGGGATCCTGACGATCGGCGGCACCATTCTCGGCACGAGCCGGGACAAGGTGCACAAGATCGAGGTCGACGGCGAGCCCCGCGACATGGTGCCCGCCGTCGTCGAGAACTACGAGAAGGACGGCCTCGACGGCCTCATCCTCATCGGCGGAGGCGGCACCGCAAAGAATGCGAAGCGCCTGCTCGACGCCGGGCTGAACGTGCTGACGCTGCCGAAGACCATCGACAACGACATCGAGGGCACGGACACCAGCTTCGGCTTCGCGACAGCCACCGAGATCGCGACCGAGGCGATCGACCGGGTGCACAGCACCGCGCACAGCCACCATCGGATCATCCTCACCGAGATCATGGGGCACCGGGCGGGCTGGCTCACGTTGGCGGCGGGGGTCGCGGGTGGAGCGGACGTGATCCTTATCCCGGAGATCCCGTACACCGTGGAGAAGGTGGCCGAGACCATCGCCAGGCGCACCGCGCAGGGCAGCTCGTTCAGCGTGATCGCGGTGGCCGAGGGCGCCCGGGACGTCGATGACACGGCCGACTACGAGGCCGCGAAACTTCTGGTCAGGGCAGCGAAGACCCCGGAGTCCGCTCGTGCTGCCAAGGCGCACCTGGCGCATGTCGAGGACTCGCAGCGCGAACACACCTTCAGGCTCGCCAGGGAGCTCGAGGCGGCCTCCGGCCTCGAGGCGCGCGTGACGATCCTCGGCTACGTCCAGCGCGGCGGCACGCCGTGCGCCGCCGACCGGCTCCTGGCGACTCGCCTCGGCGCGGCTGCGGCGGACCTCGTGGCGCAGGGTGAGTACGGCTACATGGTCGCTGCGCGCGGTGACGGCACCGAGGCCGTGCCGTTGTCGGAGGTGGCGGGAAAGGTCAAGCTCGTCCCGACCGATCACAACTGGATCGAGGCCGCGCGCAAGGTGGGTACGGGCTTCGGCGACTGACCGGGGGACCCGGCAGGGCGGCCCCCGCGCACGTCCTGCCGGAGCGGGTGGGCTCGGCGGCCCGGTCGTCGGCGTCGGTGCTACGCGTCGTCGGCCGGTGGCGCCACTGAGTCCCGATGGATGACGGGGCACCGGAGCCGGAGGTGCACCGGCGCCGGCCCGGTCCCTTCCAGTGCTTCGATGCGCTCGAAGAGCCGCTCGGCTCCCCAGGCGCCCATCTCGTAGTGCGGCAGAGCGATGGTCGTGAGCCGGGGGTGGAGCGCCTCGCTCACGTACTCCTGGTCGTCGAACCCGACAACTGACACGTCCTGCGGGATCCGGAGGCCGAGCTCGGCGGCGGCGCGGTACGCACCCATCGCCATCCGGTCGTTGAAGCAGAAGAGGCCCGTCGGTGGCTTCGGGCGGCCGAGGAGAGCGCGTGCGGCCCGGTAGCCGCCGTCCGAGCTGGCGTCGGCTGAGGTGACCGCGATGTCGGCCGCGGCCAAGCCGCTCCCGGCGGCTCGCTGGGCGAAGCCTTCGAGACGTCCTCGCGAGGCAGGGATGTCGTCCTCGTTGTTGATGAAGCCGAGCCGCCGGTGGCCTGCTGCCAGCAGGATCTGGGCGGCGTCGCGGCCCCCGGTGACCTCGTCCGGTACCACCCAGGTCACCGAGTCGTCCGTGCTGAACGCGTTGACGAGCACGATCGGCTCAGCCACGAGCCGTTTCGGGATGCCTGCCTCGCGGTGAAACATCGACACGTGGAGGATGCCGTCGACCTGTCGGCGCATCAGCTGGTCGACCTCGGCGTCCTCGATCTCGCGCTGGAAACCGCTCGTCACCACGAGCAGGAGAGACGCGTGTGCCTTCGCCACGTCCTGCGCCCCGAGGATCATCTTGCCCCCGAACGGCGTGGTCGCGACCTGGTCGCCGATCAACCCGATCATGCCTGAGCGACGGGTTCGCATGCTCTGCGCGAGGACGCTGGGCGCGTAGCCGAGTCTGGCAGCGGATTCGCGGACCCGGCCTTGGGTCTGCGGGGTCAGGCGACTCCCGGGCACGTCGTTGAGCACGTTCGAGACGGTCGTGACCGAGACGCCCGCGTCGGCTGCGACGTCGCGGATCGTGACCCGTCGACGCGCCATCAGAGTCCGCCCAATCGTCATGCGTGGCCAAGGGGATTGCTGCCAACGCACCGTCAGCCCGGTTTCGGAGGAGAACGATAGTCCCGCTGGGCCGGAGGCGTGACGTGGGCCCAGATGTCGTGGCTTGTCAGGCGGTGATGTGGATGCCCTTGGGGACGACGGTGATGCCGTTCTCGGTGACGGTGAAGCCGCGGGCGAGGTCGTGTTCGGGGTCGATGCCGACGCTGGCGCCGTCGTCGACTCTGACGTTCTTGTCGAGGATGGCGTTCTGGACGCGGGCGCCGCGGCCGACGTCGACGCCGTGGAACAGGATGGAGTCGACGACTGTGGAGTAGGAGTGCAGCATCGTGCCGGGGGACAGGACGGAGCCTTCGACCTCGGAGCCGGAGACGACGACGCCGGGGGAGACGATCGAGCGGATCGCGTGCCCGATGCGCCCTTCGGAGGCGTGGACGAACTTCGCCGGTGGGAGGCTGGACAGTCCGGAGAAGACGGGCCAGTCGTGGTTGTAGAGGTTGAAGACCGGGTCGGTGGCGATGAGGTCGCGGTGGGACTCGTAGAACGCGTCGAGGCTGCCGACGTCGCGCCAGTAGTTGCGGTCGCGGTCGTTGGAGCCGGGGACGTCGTTCTCGACGAAGTCGTACAGGGCGGCGTCGCCCTTGTCGACGAACATGGGGACGATGTCGCCGCCCATGTCGTGGCGGGAGTTCGGGTTCTGCGCGTCGGAGGTCATGGCGTCGATGAGGGCGTCGGCGTTCATGACGTAGTTGCCCATCGAGGCCAGGACCTCGTTCGGGGAGTCGGCCAGGCCTTCGGCGTTCTTGGGCTTCTCCAGGAAGGAGCCGAAGCGGCGGGGGTCGGTCTTGTCGGCCTGGATGATGCCGAACTGGTCGGCGAGCTCGAGGGGTTGGCGGATGCCGGCCACGGTCAGGGAGG
>JAHECE010000114.1 GCA_024641895.1 Actinomycetales bacterium | reverse complement strand
AACTGGGTCTGGATGCCGCCGTGGGGCCCGGGAAGATCACCGAGGACGGCCGCGAGCAGCTGCGCGCCCTCGGCTTCAACGTCTGAGGCGACGTCAGTCGGCCACACCGCGCGCGGCGAGCGCCTCGCCGGTCCTGCGGGCCCGTGCCACGGTCCGAAGGACGGCCGGCACCAGCAGCGCGCGCGGGTGACGGTCGAGACCCCGCGCACGGGCCGCGTCGCGCGTCTCGGCGAACACCTCGATCAGGGTCGGGATCCCGCGCAGAGTCAGGGCGACGGCGAGCCCGACCCACTCCGGGTCGAGGCCGAGCCGCCGCAGGGGGCGGGTGGCCCGCACCATGACGTCGACGACGTCGCCGAGCGGCGTCGTCATCGTGGCAAGGAGTCCGGCCAGGACCAGCGCCAGGAGCGTCGACGTGATGCCGAGCGCAACCTCCCACCCGGAACGCCACCACTGGTAGGCGCCCAGGGTGACGACGACGACGGTCAGGCCCCGGAGGTCGCGCGCCAGTCGACCCAGGGGAAGGTGGGTCGCCACGGCGATGCCGACGAGTGCTCCGAGCGTCGCCGTGCCCAGCGCCCAGGCACGGTCGGGCGGAGCGAGCGTGAGCCCGAGCCCGAGCAGCATCAGCGCGACCAGCTTCGAGGCAGCCGGCGCGCGGTGCAGCCAGGATCGGCCGGGCACGAAGAGACCGAGGGTGTGCGGCGTCGCGATCCGAGGGGTCTCGGCCCGCCGGCGGCGCATCAGCGCCACCCGTGGTCCGGGCTCGTGCCGACGTCCACGTCCGCGACGTCGGCGGGCCCCGGCGTCTCGGTCATGAGGTCACGGTAGAAGGCGACGGCGGGTTCTCCGGGGCCGTCGTGCACGACGGCGCCACCGTCCAGCACCAGGACGCGTTCGGTCCGTGCGGCGAGGGCGAGGTCGTGGGTGACGAGGACGATCCGTTGGCGCAGCCGGTCGAGCAGGCTCACGACGGCCTGGCGGTTACGCAGGTCGAGCAGTGTCGTCGGCTCGTCGCACACGAGCACCTCGGGCTCGGTGGCCAGGACGCCGGCCAGCGCGAGCAGCTGCCGCTGACCGCCCGACAGCGCGTGCACGCTGACGTCGGCGAGGTCGGTCAGGCCGTACGTGTCCAAGACCTGCGCCACCCGGGCGTCACGGTCGGCTCGGGGCAGGCCGAGCCGACGCAGCGAGAGCGCGACGTCCTCGCCCGCTGTCGGCATCACGAGCTGTGCCTCGGGGTCGGTGAACGCGAATGCCACCCGGCGGCGCACCGCCGCACCGTCGACGGCGGTGTCCAGCCCGTCGACGATCACCCGTCCGGTGGTGGGCAGCACGAGCCCGTTGAGCAGCCGCGCGAGCGTGGACTTGCCGGAGCCGTTGGCCCCGATGACGCAGACTCGCCGCTCGGTGAGCGTGAAGGTCGTCGGGGCGAGGATCTCGTGCCACCGCCTGGACGAGCCCGGCACGCCGACCCGGACACCCGCGCCGTCGAGCTCGATCGCGGCGGGGACCACGGCGGCTCAGCGCCCGAGCAGGTCGGGGAAGGCGCGGTGCACGGCAGCCGCGGTGATCGCCGCGAGCGCGTTCTTGACGAGGTCGCCGGGGATGAACACTGCGCCGGCGGCCGCAGCCTCGAGTGGGCTCAGACCCAGTCGCCACCCGAGCACCGCGATCCCGAGCGGGTGGATCACGAGCAGGCTGCCCGCCGTCGTGGCGCCGAAGATGCCGACGACCGCGCGCCGGCCGTGCCCCCAGGTCCGGCTCCTCAGCACTCGCTCGGTGAGCCAGCCTGTGAGCAGCGCCGCCAGCGGGAACGCGAGGAGGTAGCCGGCCGAGGGTCTCGCCAGGACGCCGAGCCCGCCCATGCCGCCGGAGAAGACGGGGGCGCCGGCGAGGCCGACCAGGAGGTACAGGAGCACGGCGAGCGAGCCCCGCCGAGCCCCCAGGACGGCCCCGGCCAGCGCGACGCCGAACGTCTGCAGGGTCACGGGCACGGGCAGGCCCGCGACGGGGATGGCGGGCAGCAGCGCGCACGCCGCGATCAGGGCGGCGAACGTCGCGATCAGCGCGAGATCGGTGGCGCGTGCGATGGGACGTGGGGCCAGGGCGCTTGCGGCGGGCGTCGTCACGAGCGGACGCTAGCCCGCCGCTGGGCACGGTCGATGGGACCATCGCCCCTCGGGCCCGGGCCGCACGTGTCTCGAGGTCGGAGACCGCCCCGCGTAGACTCAGCGGCAGCCCTGTCGGGCGAACCCCGCCAACCCGCGCAGAACGCGAACCACCGTTCCGGTTGCGAACCTCCGATGTTCGTGACCCAGGGCGTGCTTGCCACCTGCGAACGAGCTACCCGTGAGGTCCGTTCTTCGTGATCACCGCCCAGGGCGTCGAGCTGCGCATCGGCGCCCGTGAGCTCCTCTCAGGGGCAACGTTCAGGATCGGTCCGGGCGACCGGATCGGCCTCGTCGGCCGCAACGGCGCCGGCAAGACCACCTTGACCAAGGTCCTGGCCGGAGAAGCGCAGGCGACCGGTGGGCAGGTGATCCGCAGCGGCGAGGTCGGCTACCTGCCGCAGGACCCGCGCACCGGTGACCTCGACGTGCTTGCGCGGGACCGCGTCCTCTCGGCCCGGGGCCTGGCCGACGTCACGCAACGCATGCGGCGCACCGAGGCCGCGATGGCCAGCACGGACGATCACGAGCGCGAGCGGGCGATGACCCGCTACGCCCGTCTCGAGGCCGAGTTCTCGGCGCAGGGCGGCTGGGCCGCGGAGAGCGAGGCCGCGCGGATCACGAGCAGCCTGGGGCTGCCGACCCGGGTCCTCGGCCAACCGCTGGCGACCTTGTCCGGCGGCCAGCGCCGTCGGGTTGAGCTCGCCCGGATCCTTTTCTCCGAGGCCGAGACGCTCCTGCTCGACGAGCCGACCAACCACCTCGACGCCGACTCGATCGCCTGGCTCCGGGACTTCCTCAAGGCCTATGCGGGCGGCTTCATCGTGATCAGTCACGATGCCGATCTGCTCCGGGCCAGCGTGAACAAGGTCTACCACCTCGACGCAGGCCGGGCGGAGCTCGACCTGTACAACGTCGGCTGGGACGCGTACCTGCAGCAGCGCGAGGCCGATGAGCGGCGCCGCCGGCGAGAGCGCGCCAATGCGGAGAAGAAGGCAGGCGTCCTCCTTGCCCAGGCGGACAAGATGCGGGCCAAGGCCACGAAGGCCGTGGCGGCACAGAACATGGCCAAGCGCGCCGAGAAGCTGCTCTCGGGCCTCGAGGACACCAGGGCCGCCGACCGGGTCGCCAAGCTGCGCTTCCCCGACCCGGCACCCTGCGGCAAGACCCCGCTGATGGCGCGTGGCCTCTCGAAGTCCTACGGCTCGCAGGAGGTCTTCACCGACGTCGACCTCGCCATCGACCGCGGCAGCCGCGTCGTCGTCCTCGGGCTCAACGGCGCCGGCAAGACGACCCTGCTGCGCATCCTCGGCGGCGTCGAGAACCCCGACACCGGGGACATCCTGCCCGGTCACGGACTCCGTCTCGGCTACTACGCCCAGGAGCACGAGACGCTCGACACGGGCCGAACGGTCCTCGAGAACCTTCGCTCGGCGGCCCCGGACCTCAATGACACCCAGGTTCGGGGAGTCCTCGGTTCCTTCCTGTTCTCTGGCGACGACGCGGACAAGCCCGCTTCCGTGCTGTCCGGTGGGGAGAAGACCCGGCTCGCGCTCGCGGTCCTCGTGGTGTCCTCGGCGAACGTGCTCCTTCTCGACGAGCCGACGAACAACCTCGACCCGGCGAGTCGGCTGGAGATCCTCTCCGCGCTACGTTCTTTCGCGGGCGCCGTCGTGCTCGTGACGCACGACGAGGGCGCCGTCGCGGCGCTCGATCCCGAGCGTGTCCTCATCCTTCCCGACGGCGACGAGGACCTCTGGAACGCCGGCTACGCCGAGCTCGTCTCGCTCGCCTGAAGGCGGCGGCGCCCCCGACGGGGCTCGGCGTCGGTGGGGCGGGCGGCGGGACCGGCCCGCCGCCGCGTGCCGGATCTCGCCGCGCGAGATCCGGCACGGGCACCTACCATCGAGGCGTCAGCAGTCCGGATCACCTGGCGACGGGCATGGGCCTCGGCCCGAGCCGTCCGGATCAGGTGACGGAGCCGGCCTCGGGCCGATCGGGTGAAGCGAGGAGCAGCACGTGGCGGACAAGATCGCCAAGGGAATCAGGATCGTTGGCGAGCAGCGCGAGGTGCTCGGCTCGGCGCTGACCGAGCGGTACGTCGCCGGAGAGTCGATCAGGTCGATCGCTGACGACATCGGGCGCTCCTACGGGTTCGTGCACGGCGTCCTGCGCCAGTCGCAAGCCCCGCTGCGAGGCCGGGGCGGCGCGACGCGCGGTGCCTCCGAGGTGCAGGCCTAGTCCAGGGACGGACCGGGCGGCACCGAGGTCGTCGCGGTCCCGCGCTCGGAGCGCCCCAGGTGCTCGCGTACTCCTGCGGCCGCGAGCTGGGCGTCGATGAGCGCATCCTCTTCTTGCTCGGCAGACCTGCGACGTGCCCCGGTCCGCGCGCGCCCGGAGTCTGCCGGCGGGTGCTGGGCCGGCGCGTCGAGCGCGGCGGCCTCGCGTCGGGCCAGCACGACCAGGCCGACGTACGCGCCGATGGCGAAGAGCCACCACTGGAACGTGTACGAGAGGTGGGATCCGAGGTCGGTGTCCGGGCGAGGCAGCGGCCGGGGCAGGGCCTCGCCCGCGGGACGCTCGTCGGCGAGCAGCCCGTAGCCGTCGAGCACCGGCAGGGCGCGCACGTCGTCGCTGACGGCGCTGAGCCCGAGCACCTGGGCCGGGTTGACGGCGTACGCCTGGCCGGGCGGGGCGGCTCGGTCGGCCGGCGCCTCAGGCGCGCGCAGGCGCACCACGACGTCGACGTCCCCCGCGGGCAGGCGCGGCAGTGCGGCCGGCTGCTCTTCGCTGCCTGCGGGCAGCCAGCCGCGGTCGACGACGAGGACGGCCCTGCTCCCGTCCGGCATCGTGACGACCAGCGGCGCCAGCACGTGGATCGCCGGGGTCCCGCTCACCGGTCGGTTGCGCAGGAGCACCGTGCCCCCGGCGGGGAACGTGCCCGTGGCGGACACGGGCCGCCAGACGTCGCGACGATCGAGGGGTGCCGCAGGGTCGTCGAGGACGTCATGGAGCGGCACGGGTGTCGCCTCGTAGTTCGCCTCGACCTGCTCGACGGCGGCCAGCCGGGCCGTGTGCCGGTTCCACTGCCACCAGCCGGCCGCGGTGCAGGCCAGCGAGATCAGGATCGTGAGCCCGATCAGGCGGAGCCAGCGCGGGGTCAGGAGGAATCCGAACCGTGGCCCGTCAGGTCGGTGCGTCCGCGGTCGGACGGGGGGACGGGCGCCGGTCATCCGGGCGGGCCGGTCGTCGGTGGCGCCCCGGCCTCGAGGTCGTCGAAGGGCAGGACCTCCAGGAGGAAGGACCGCGCCGCGAGGAACTGCGCCAGGTGCTCCCGGTGCTCGTCGCACGCCAACCACAGCTTGCGGCGATCCGGCGTGTGCAGCTTCGGGTTGTTCCAGACCAGCGCCCACCGGGCCTGTGCGCGGCAGCCCTTTCCGCTGCAGGTGGGCCGATCTCCGGGTTCAGCGGTGGTCGTCATCGTCAGGCTCCGGGCCGGCTGTGATGGCAGTCGGGTCGATCAGCGTGGTCGGGAGCTCCTCGCGTTCGCGGCCGGCGTTGGCCATCACGACGGCGACATACGGCAGCACCACCGCGCCGGCAAGGAAGACCCAGCGCAGCGGGCCCTCGATGAGCACGGCCAGCACGAGGCACGCGGTGCGGATGCTCATGGAGATCAGGTAGCGGTTCGCCCGCCGGTCGACGTCCTCCTTGAGCGTCCGGCGCGCGGTCGTGATCGACGGGGCCGGTTCGGGCGTTCTGCGCGCGAGGCCCCGGATGGCTCTCACTTCACGTTCCTCACTGGACGAGGCTAACCCGCGCGCGTGCTGCGGGCCTACGGCGGGCCTCGGTCCGATACGGTCGGGGCGTCAGGCGATCGTCGGCACCGCTGCCGTTCGGCGCCACCTCAGCCGGCAAGAAGGAGGACGCGTGAGCGAACCACGCAGCGTGCTGATCACGGGAGCGAACCAGGGGATCGGCGCGGCGATCGCCGCACGCTTCCTCGACCTCGGTGACAAGGTCTCGACCATCTACCACAGTGGGCAGGACCCGGATCCTCGGATCCTCGGCATCACCGGCGATGTGACCGACACCGAGACGGTCGAGGCCGCATTCAAGACGATCGAGGCCCAGAACGGCCCCGTCGAGGTGCTCGTGGCGAACGCCGGGATCACCCGGGACCAGCTCCTGCTGCGGATGACCGACGCCGAGTTCGACAGCGTGCTGTCGGTGAACCTCGGCGGCGCCTTCAAGTGCGTGCGCCGGGCAAGCAAGAGCATGCTGCGGCTCAAGCGGGGCCGGATCGTGCTCATCGGCTCCGTGGTGGCGCTGTACGGCTCGCCCGGCCAGGTGAACTACTCGTCGTCCAAGTCGGCACTGGTCGGCATGGCACGCTCGCTGACGCGGGAGATCGGCTCGCGGGGCATCACCGCCAACGTCGTGGCCCCGGGATTCATCGACACCTCGATGACGGCGGCGCTGCCGCAGGAGCGCCAGGACGCGTACAAGGCATCGATCCCCGCGGGCCGCTTCGCCCAGCCGGACGAGGTCGCGGGTGTGGTCCAGTTCCTCGCGAGCGCGGACGCCGGCTACATCTCCGGGGCGGTCATCCCCGTCGACGGCGGCCTGGGCATGGGTCACTGAACGCCTGCTGCCACCGGGCCTGCCTGCCCGCATCATCACCGACCTGAACGAAAAGGGAGAACCACGAATGGGCCTGTTCGAGGGCAAGTCGCTGCTCATCACGGGGGTCCTCATGGACTCCTCCATCGCCTTCCACGTCGCACGACTCGCCCAGCAAGAGGGCGCGAACGTCGTGCTGACGTCGTTCGGCCGGCAGTTCCGGCTGACGCAGGCGATCGGCAAGCGCCTGCCGGTCGCAGCGCCGGTCGTCCAGCTCGACGTCACGAACCAGGAGGACCTCGACGGCCTGGCGGACGCGGTGCGGGAGCACGCAGACGGGATCGACGGAGTCCTGCACTCGATCGGCTTCGCGCCGCAGTCCGTCATGGGCGGCAACTTCCTGAGCGGACAGTGGGCCGACGTCGCCACCGCGATCGAGATCTCGGCGTTCTCGCTGAAGTCGCTCGCCGTGGCGGCGAAGCCCGTCATGCGCCAGGGGTCGTCGCTCGTCGGCCTGACCTTCGACGGGCAGTACGCGTGGCCGGTCTACGACTGGATGGGCGTCGCCAAGGCGGCGTTCGAGGCCACGGCGCGCTACCTCGCGCGTGACCTCGGCCCGGAGGGCATCCGCGTCAACCTGGTCTCGGCGGGTCCGATCCGGACCACCGCGGCGAAGTCGATCCCCGGGTTCGCGACGATGGAAGAGGGCTGGACCCATCGCGCGCCCCTGGGCTGGGACGTCAACGACGCCGAGCCGACGGCCCGCGCCTGCATCGCCCTGCTGTCCGACTGGTTCCCCGCCACGACCGGCGAGATCGTCCACGTCGACGGCGGCTTCCACGCGATGGGGCAGTGACCGAGCCAGGCGGGGGCGAACCGCGACGACTGGTCCTCCTTCGGCACGCCAAGGCGGAGCATCACGGCGGAGTCTCCGACGAGATGCGCACGCTGAGTCCGAACGGGCGCAGGCAGGCGGCTCTCGTGGGCTCCCTCATGGCTGACGCGGGGTTGGTGCCGGATGTGGTGCTGTGCTCCTCGGCCGTCCGAACGCGCCAGACGTATGAGCTGTTGGCCACGAGCCTGAGCGCCCCCTCACAGGTCGTCTACTCGGAAGAGCTCTACGGTGCCGGGTTGTCCGGGACCCTCGCAGTCATCAGCACCGTCCCGGCATCCGCCGGGACGGTGCTCGTCGTGGGCCATGAGCCTGTGATGTCGGGCGTCGCGTCCGTCCTGGCCGGGCCCGAGTCGGACCCCGCGGCACTCGCGCGCGTGCGCGTCGGCGTGCCGACGGGCGCCTTCTCGGTGCTCGAGGTCTTCTCGTCCTGGAGCGGCCTGACGCGCGCCAGCGCGGTGCTCGTGCAGGTCGTCGTGGCTCCGCATCACCTCTGACAAGCCCTGCCGAAGGCAGCAGGTGTCGGTCGAACTGGCTCGAGTAGCCGAGAAATGATGCGTTCGGCAGCGGC
>JAHECE010000113.1 GCA_024641895.1 Actinomycetales bacterium | reverse complement strand
GCCGAGGCCGTCACCGGACGCCACCCGAACAAGGGGCGCGGTCGTCGGCACAGATCCCACGGCCTCGGCTGCGGCTCGCACTCGACTGGTCCACGGCTGGATCGTAGGCGCGGACCGACCACCGGCACCCCAGGTGCCCGGCACGGACGGCCCCCCGGTGGCGTCGCGGACACCCTGGCCGGGCAGCCCCGCGCTCCGTTCGCCGGGAGGTGGCCGCAACCGGCACCGAGGCACGCCCCCGGACGCGGAGTCAGCAGCGTGCGTCTAGGGTGCAGTCAGGTCCTCGTCGATGGCGTCGAGGACCTGGCAGAGGTCGGCGGAGAGAAGAAGGCAGAGACATGACCGCTCAGTTCGACACCGTGATCAGCAACGGCCGAGTGATCGACCCCGAGTCGGGGTTGGACGCGATCAGGCACGTCGGGATCACGAACGGCCAGATCGAAGCCGTATCGGAGTCGGCGCTCGAGGGTAGGACCGTGATCGACGCCACCGGGCTCGTCGTCGCACCGGGCTTCGTCGACCTGCACAGCCACACCCAGTCGATCCCTGGCGACCGGATCCAGGCGTTCGACGGCGTGACGACGGCGCTGGAGCTGGAGTCCGGGATCCTGCCCATCGGCCGCTGGTACGAGAAGCAGGCCGGCACAGGACGCGCCGTGAACTACGGGGCGTCGGCCGCGTGGACCTTCGCGCGCGTCGAAGTCATGAACCCCGAGCACGGCGCGCCCGACGCGACCCTTCGCTGGTTCCAGCAGGCGTACGGGCTCTCCGAGTGGTCCACCCAGGCAGCGTCGCCCGAGCAGATGGACCGGATCGTCGACCTGATCGAGGAGGGCCTGCGCGAGGGCGCGATCGGCATCGGCATCAACAACGGCTATGCCCCGGGCGCCGGAACGCAGGAGCTGGGCGCCGTTGCGGGCCTGGCGGCCCGGTACCAGGTCCCGACCTACACGCACATCGCCTTCATGGCGAACACCGATCCGGGCAGCTCGTTCGAGGGTTACATCAGGATCCTCGGCTACGCCGCGGCCACCGGTGCGCACATGCACATCTGCCACCTCAACAGCACCAGCCTGCGCGACATCGACCGCTGCGCAGCGGCGATCGAGAACGCCCAGAAGGCCGGCCTGAAGATCACGGTCGAGGCCTACCCCTACGGCGCGGGGTCGACCGCGATCGGCGCCGCGATGCTGCTCGACCCCGAGTTCCGGCAGCGCACCGGGTCGGACTGGTCAGACGTCGTGGTCAACGCCACCGGGGAGGCAATCGCTTCCGAGGAGCGTCTGCGCGAGCTCCAGCGGGCGGCACCGGGGGAGATCGTCGTCTGGCACTTCCTGCACCCGGACGCCGACCCCGAGCACTCGGCGATGCTCGACCGGTCGAACCTCTACCCCGGCGCTGCCGTCGCCTCGGACGCCATGCCGTGGGCCATGCCCGACGGGTCCTTCCTCGACGGTGACGTGTGGCCCATTCCGCAGGAGGCGGTCGCCCATCCCAGGTCCGCGGGCTGCTACGGCCGATTCTTCGCGCGCTATGTCAAGAGCGGCAGGCTCCCACTGATCGAGGCCGTCAGGAAGTGCTCCCTCATCCCCGCTCAGATCCTCGAGGAGAGCACCCCGACCATGCGCCGCAAGGGCCGCCTCCAGCCGGGCGCCGACGCCGACGTCGTCGTCTTCGACCCTGAGGTGTTCGAGGACCGCGCGACGTTCCGCACGCCTGTCGCGCCGTCCGTCGGCATGCGCCACGTCCTGGTCCACGGCGCGCCGCTGATCAGCGGCGGCGAGCTCGACACCACAGCGCTTCCAGGCCGACCGGTGCGCCGCACCACCCACCCATGACCTCCCGCGACCGCTCGCCACGGTCGCCCGTCGAGTCCGCGTCGGCAACGACCGTGCCGGCGCAGCACGAGAGCCGCTGAAGACCGCCGCTCAGCGCTGAGGCCATCCCTGTCGCCGGCACTCGCGCCGTCGGCGCGGCATCGGATCACGTCGCCCCCGCGTCGACCCTCGCGGCGCCATCCCACGCGGGCGCGCGTGGGACGCGTAGCCTCGCCCGAGGGGCCCCGGCCACCACGGGCGCGGTCAGGTACCGAGAGGACGGGCGCGAGGCGGGCGACGATGGACATCCTTGGCGTCTCGCTCGCAGCGTGGATGTCGATCCTGGCGTTGGTGATCGTCATCGCGCTGAGCGCCGTCAGACCCGGGTTGCACGTCGGCTTCCTCAGCATCGCCCTGGCGATCGCCGTCGGAGCAGTCTTCCTCGATCTGTCCGCCGACGAGGTCGTCGCCGGCTTCCCGGTCAGGCTCTTCATGATCCTGGTGGGGGTCACGTTCCTCTTCGCGATCGCTCAGGTGAACGGCACCCTCGAGAAGCTCACCGCCTACGCCGTCCGGAGCATCCGCGGGAACCTGCTGCTGCTCCCCGTCCTCATCTACGCCCTCACCCTCGCGCTGACGACGATCGGCCCCGGGAACATCGCCGCCGTCGCCCTGCTCGCGCCCTTCGTCATGGCCATCGCCGGACGGGTAGGGATGCCGGCCTTCGCCATGACGATCCTCGTCGTCGGCGCCGCGAACTCTGCGGCCTTCTCACCGTTCGCCCCCACCGGGATCGTCTCCCACGGCTTGATCGCCGAGATGGAGACGGCCATCCCCGACCTGTTCGCGACCTCGACGATCCAGCAGATCGACTGGAAGATCTACCTCAACTCGGTCGTGGCCCAGGGCATCGTCGTCATCCCCGGCTTCCTGATCTTCGGCGGGCTGGCCTGGCTGCGGCGCCACCGAGGGACGACGATCGACGTCGGGACGGTAGCGCCTGCGCCGGAGCCGTTCACCCGGCAGCAGTGGTCCACGGTCGTCTCGATCGTCGCGCTGATCCTGCTGGTCGTCGTCCCGGCCCTTCCGGGCGTGCGTTCGGGGGTTCCCGAGTGGCTCCTCCACATCGTCGCGAACGTGGGAACGGTCGCCTTCCTGCTGGCCGCCGTCCTCATGCTGCTCGGAGCGGCGGACAGCCGCCGAGCCGTGGCGGCGATGCCCTGGTTCGTCATCATGATCATCAGCGGGGTGACCATCCTCATGGGCGTCATGGCGCGCGCGGGCGGCCTCGACGCGTTGACGCAGGCGATCGCAGCCTTCTCGGGTCCGGTGACCGTCAACTTATGGCTGGGCCTCGTGACGGGGGTGATCTCGGCCTACTCGAGCTCGTCCGCCGTCGTCATGCCCGCCTTCCTCCCCCTCGTGCCCGGACTCACCGACCTCATCCCCGGGGCCGACCCGGTCGCCATGATCTCCTCGGTGAACGTCGGGTCACACCTGGTCGACGCCTCGCCCTTGTCCACCCTCGGGGCGCTCTGCATCGCCTGCGCGGCCACGGGCGAGGACACCGCGCGCCTCTTCCGTTCCCTGCTCGCATGGGGTCTGTCCATGGCCCTCGTGGGCGGCGTGATCTGCCTCGTGTTCTTCGGCGTCCTCGGCTTCTAGCTGTTGTGGTTCATGAGGTTGGTGGCGCCCGCCGCGTCGAGCCACGAAGCGGGCGAGCGCGCGACGAGCGGGCGGGGGCGTTCCCGGGCGACATCAGCCGAGGGTGACCGCGTGCCGCTCGAGGTGGAAGGAATGGCTGGACGCGTCATGAGTGCAGGTCACCCCGTTCCCGGTGCTCGTGCAGGTGAACCCGTTCGCCTGGGCGCTGTCGCCCCACGCGAGGTCGGCGATCTCGGGACCGGGGGTCGGGGGCGCGCTGCCGGTACGGCAGATCCAGTGCGCTCCGTCAGCGGTGACCTCGATCTCGTGCCCGACGTCGCCCGAGCAGCCGTCGAGCGTCGGGGTGTCGTACTGGAACACGGCGATCTCGCAGCGCGCGGCGGCGTCGTAGATCGAGCAGGTGATGTTCCGGGTCGGCGACGCGAAGGTGACTGCCGCCTCGCCGAGCGGGGCATCGGCGCCGCTCCCGCCCTGGCCGCTTCGCGCTGCGCTCGTCATGAGCAGGATCGCCACGATGAGGACGAGTACCGCGTCGATCACGATCAGCGTGACGACGGCCGGTCCGAGGCGGCGTCGAGACAGGGCCATCCTTCCCCCTGAGCACTCAGAGTCGAGCACGGACCCGGGTCCGGGCCGCACCTTCCCCCCTTGCTGCTGCGTGGAGGCTACCCGTTGGAGGTCGCGCCCGGGGTGCACGACGTTCGGGCGTTACGCCGCCCTTGCTCAGGCGTTCGAGCAGCGGGTGCGTGAGCAGGAACGGCGCGAGGTGGTCGAGCACGACCCGGTCCGGCGGTCGGTGACCCTGCGGACTCCCCGGATCGTCGAGCGCAAGGCCTTGTCAGCCGCCGGAACCCTAGGACTAAGATCCCAGGATTCGATAGACCCCCTCGAAGGCGGTCGGATGTTCCCTGACGAGCTCCACCGTGGTTGACCGGATCGAAGGCGCGATCGCCGCGTTCCTGACCAGGGTCATCGAAGACTTCGCGACAGACCTCGCCTCCGAGGAAGCCTTCCGCCGCGCGGTCGGGGGGTGGGGCATCGAGGGAGCCGCCGCCGATGCCGCCTGGGCCTCGGTGGCCGCCGCCGGACCGTCGATCGCCACGCTGACGACGTCGCTGCCGGGGCTCGTCGCGCAGCTCGAGTCGTCGAGCCCGGACGTGACGGCCCTGATCGAGCCCGTCTCGAACCTGTGGGAGGTGGTCAGCGGGCTGGCCGACGGGGCGCCGTCCGTCGCGCTCCCGGACCTTCCGGAGTCGGGCACGGTCCTGGACCTGCTGCTGGGCGGCGCGATCGACACCACGCTGCAGAGGCTGAGCCCGCCCGGCTGGGCCTTGGCGCGGGCGATCCACCTGGTGGGTCCCGAGGTGCCGGTGATCGATGCGTTCGTGGACCTCATGGGCGGGCCCACCGCCTTCGTCTGGGAGAGGTTCAAGGCCCAGCGGCGCAACCTCGACATCACCCTGGCCGGCCTGCTCACCGGACCGCGCACCACCTCGATCCTCATGACGCCGGCCGATGACGACCACGCCATCGCCCCCGAGGTGTCCGCGAAGCTGCCCGCCGCAGCCGTCGTCGTCGGGCGCGTCATCCTGCGGCTGGCCGCCGACACGTTCGACGATCCCGTCCCGATCACCCTGGAGATCCTCGGCGACGCCGCCGAGCCGCCCGCCTTCGTCGCCGCCGTCCTCCGGATGCCCGCGGTGGACCCGATCCAGGTGTCGGACCACCTGTCCCTGGCGCTGCGGCCGAAGGCGCCGCTGGACGTGGCGCTGACCGGCTTCGGCGACCTCCTGCCGATCGCCGACGGGCCGCCCGCCCTCGCGCTGACCTCGTCGTTCGCGGCGGGCGGCCTCACCGTCGGAAACCCCCGCGGCCTGCGGCTGACCTTGGCCGAACCCGTTGTCGACGTGACGCTGGGGGCGAGCTCCTGGGGCGCGCGCCTCGGGTTCCAGAGGTTCGAGCTGGTGATCCCGGCCGACGTCGCCGGGCCGATCCTGGCGATCCTGCTGCCCGCCGGCGGCATCACCCTGCGGGGCCGGCTGGTCGCCGCCGTCGACGGCGACGGGATCCACCTCGAGGGCGGCGTAGGCCTGGTCGCCACCTGGCCGGACACGCTGCGACTGCCGGGCCTGGTGGTCCGGGACCTCAAGACCGAGCTGAGCATCGGCGGCACGTTCGGCCTGAGCGCCTACGGCACGGTCGTCGTGAGCCTGGGCCCCGTGACCGTGGCCATCGAGGGGCTCGGGCTGACGCAGCCGCTGCGGCTGACGGCCGACGGGACCGGCAACCTCGGGGTCGTCGACCTGCCACTGCCCGAGCTGCGCGCGCCCACGGGCTTCGGGGTGAGCATCGACGCCGTGGTCCTCAAGGGCGGCGGGTTCCTGCGCGCCGAGGGCGACGAGATCTCCGGGGCGCTCGAGCTCTCGCTGGCACTGGGTCCGCTGTCGTTGAGCATCCGCGCCGTCGCGGTGCTGGGCAGCGTCGACGGCGCGGTGTCGTTCCTCGTCATCCTCGGGATCGAGTTCACGCCCGCCATCGAGATCTTCCTCGGCCTGACCCTCAACGCCGTCGGCGGGGTGTTCGGGCTGAACCGGAGCCTCGACCCTGACGCGCTCGGCGACCTCGTCCGCTCCGGCCGGATCAACGACGTGATGTTCCCCGACGACCTCGCGGGACGAGCGCTGGAGATCATCGCCTCGGTCAAGAAGGTGTATCCCCCGCACAAGGGCCAGTTCGTGGTCGGCCCGATGCTGCAGCTCGGCTGGGGGCGACCGGTCTCGTTCGTCACCCTCACGGTCGGGGTCGTGTTCACCTTCCCCGACCCGGTGATGGTGGTGATCATCGGCGACCTCCACCTCGCGCTGCCGAGCGACGACCTGCCTCTGGTGAACCTGAACTGCGGTTTCGCGGGCGGGATCAACGTCAGCACCGGCGACGTGTGGTTCGACGCCTCGCTCGAGCGCTCGACGATCGGCCTGTTCGAGGTGTCCGGGGACCTCTGCCTGCGCGCCGGGAGCCAGGGGTTCGTCTTCAGCGCCGGCGGGTTCCACCCGAAGTTCCATCCCCCGGCCGGGATCCCGCAGGTGCGTCGGCTGGCGATCTCGATCAGCCCCAGCCCGATCCTCTCCGCGCGCGCCGAGGCCTATTTCGCGGTCACCTCCAGCACCCTGCAGTTCGGCGCCCGACTGTTCATGGTCGCCGAGCTCGGGCCCATCGGCGCGCGCGGCAACCTGGGCCTGGACGTGCTGATCCAGACCGAGCCGCACTTCCACTTCGTCGCCGAGATCTCCGGCAGCTTCGCGCTCACGGTGGGCGGCGAGGAGATCTGCGGCATGGACCTCGACGTCCTCCTCGAGGGTCCGGGCCGCTGGCACGCCCGCGCCCACGCGCGGATCCACATCCTGTTCCTCACCGTCTCGGGCACGCTCGAGCTCTCGTGGGGCGACGAGGCGGCCGAGGAGCGGCCGGCGGTCGACGTCGGCGTCCGCGTGCGGGCCGCGCTCACCGAGGACCACGTGTGGGCGCACGTCGTCCCGGCGGCCGACGCGGGGCTCGCCCACCTCCGCAGCGGGGCCGTGGGGCTGCACCCGCTGGGCTCGCTGCGCCTGACCCAGACCGTCGCACCGCTCGGGGTGGCGCTGCAGAGGTACGGCGCCAACCCGGTCCTCTCGCCGGACCCGGTGACCCTGAGCGTCACGTCCCCGGGCGCCGGCACGCCCGTCCCGCAGACCGAGCTGTTCGCGCCGAGCCAGTTCTTCGCGATGACCGACGACGAGAAGCTCGCCAAGCCGCCCTTCGTCCCGTTCGCCGCCGGGTACACCGTGGCCGGTGACACCTGGCTGCAGCCCAAGGACCCCCTCACCGTGGACGTCGTCTACGAGGAGGCGACCGGCGACGGGCGGGACCCCGTGGGATCCCGGACCTACGCGACGCTCGACGCCGGGATGCTGGCGTGGTCGCTGACCGGCGCGGCCGGTCGCAACGCCGCGGACCGGGTGGACCCGGCGCCGGCGCGAGGGCTCACGGTGCAGGACGTCGGGTACGCCGTGGCCGATGCGGCCACCGGGGCCCTGCTCAGCGCCTTCGGCTCGAACGAGGCGCTCACCGCGTCCATGGCGCGCTCGGCGGACACCGTCATGGTGGCCTCGTACGAGCTGCTGGGGGCGCACTGATGGCGCTGGCCACGTACACGTTCGCGTCCCTCGTCCGACGAGGGTTCCAGCCGTCGGCCGACGCCCGGACCTCGATCTCGGTCCAGGTCAGCGGACAGGACCTCTACACCCGCGACGTCGACATGCTCACCGCCGGGGACGTCACCGGCATACCCGCCGCTCAGGTGATCCGGAGCTGGCCGGGCGACGGCGCAGTGAACGTGGAGCCCAACTACCTCGCCCTCGTCGAGTTCGACTCCCCGGACCTGCCGTGGCTCTTCTCGCGGCCGAGCGGGCCGGACGAGCGGATGCACCCGTGGGTATGCCTCGCGGTGGTCGACGAGACCGAGCTGGAGGAGGACCCGCTGTCCGGGTCGCCCTTGGGCACCAAGATCAGCGTCCACGTCGACCAGCTGCCCGACCCGGCGGAGGCCTGGCTCTGGGCGCACAGCCAGTTCCTGGGCACCGACACGGTGCCCGGGGACCCGTCCCGGTCGCTCGCACGGCTGGTCTGCCCGCGCCGGCTGCGGGCCGGCCGGCGCTACCTGGCGTGCGTCCTGCCCACGCTGGCCAGCACCCGGATCGCTGGCCTGGGCGAGGACCCCGGCGACCGGCGCACCAGCACGGACTGGGCCTGGGGGCCCGGGCAGGGCGTGGTGACGCTGCCGGTGTTCCACTGGTCCCGGTTCACGACCGGCCCCGCGGGCGACTTCGA
>JAHECE010000112.1 GCA_024641895.1 Actinomycetales bacterium | reverse complement strand
TCGTCACCACATCACTGGTCGTGACATAGGCGATCTCGTACCCGCCGAGCATGAACGCCAGGGCGATCAGGATGCCGCCCGCGGCGACGAACGGGATCATGTACGACACACCGGTCATCAAGTACTGCCTGATGCGGGTGCCGGCGCCGACCTGCTTCGGCGGAGCCGAAGGCGCCACGGGGGCGCTGGCAGCGCCCTTGACCGGGCCGGCCTCGACGGCGGCGACAGCCATCGCGATGACCGCCTTCGCGTCGTGAACGGCCTTCTTCACGCCGACGTCCACCGTCGGCTTGCCGGCGAAGCGCTCCTTGCCCTGGACCTCGAGGTCCGCGGCGAAGATGACTCCGTCAGCGGCTGCGATGACCGCCGGGTCGAGCGGCGACGAGCCGGCCGACCCCTGGGTCTCCACGACGACCTCGTGACCGGCGGCCTTGCCGGTCTGTTCGAGGGCCTCAGCCGCCATATACGTATGCGCGATGCCCGTTGGGCACGACGTCACTGCTACAAACTTCATGAGGGCACAACCTCTCGGGTGATGATGTCCGCGACGGTCTGAGCGTCGGGGGCTTCCTTCAGCGACGTGCGGAAGGACTCGTGGACCAGCTTGCGGGCCAGTGCCGCGAGAATCTTGAGGTGGTCCGCGTCACCGCTGGCCGGGGCCGCGATGAGGAACACCAGGGTGGCCGGGCCGTCAGGGGCCCCGAAGTCGACGCCGCTCGGGATCTGGGCCACCGCGAGGCTCGGCACCGTGACGTGCTCCGAGCGGGCGTGCGGCAGGCCGACGCCGCCGGGCATCCCGGTCGCCATCTGCGCCTCGCGCTTCTGCACGTCGGCGAGGAAGCCGGCCGCGTCGGTGACGCGACCGGAGGCAGCCATGAGGTCGACGAGGTGGCTGGTCGCTTCCTCACGGTCCTTGGCGACGAGGCCGATGGCAACCAGTTCGGGGGTGATGAGCGGGCTGGTGCTCACGTCATAGCTCCTTCAGTGCGAGGCTGGGGTCGGGGTCTTCGACGACACGGACGGCCGCGAGGTCGAGGTCTTCGGGCCGGGGGACTTCACTTCCGGGGAGCTGGACGGCAGCGCGGCCCCACGCCACCGCCATTCGCAACCGCTCTGGCTCGGGTCCATCGACTGACAGGTAGCCCGCCAGCGTCGAGTCACCAGCAGCCACGGTCGAGACCGGGACGATCGGTGGGCCTCCGGCCCACCAGCTACCGGTCTTCGTCACGAGCAGGGCGCCGCTGGCGCCCAGGCTCACCAACACCGCGTCGCTGCCGTTCGCGAGGATCTCGCGGGCAGCGTCACGGACCTCACCGACGGTGAGGAGCTCTCGGCCGACGAGCTCAGCCAGCTCGAGATCGTTCGGCTTGACGACGGCCAGGCCGCCGGCTTTGGCGGCGGCGGCCAGCGGGGCCCCCGACGTGTCCAGGGCGAAGGGCACGCCAAGCTCCGCGCACAGCTGCGCCATCCGGACCACGAACGTGGCGGGGACGCCCTCGGGGAGGCTGCCTGCGGCGACGACGTAGCGGGTCTCGGGCCCGATGTGCTCGCGGACCGCATCGAGGATCGCAGCCTGCTCGGCGTCGTCCAGGCGCGGACCCGGCGCATTGATCTTGGTCGTCTCGCCACTGGAGTCCGCGAGCGTGATGTTGCTCCGGATCTCCCCGGCCACGGGCACGGGGTGGACGGGCACCCCGTGCGCCTCGAGCTCGGCGACCAGGAGCGGGCCGTCCGGCCCACCGACCGGGAAGACGGCGACCGTCGGTATGCCGTTCTGCCTCAGTCCGCGGGAGACGTTGATGCCCTTCCCGCCGGCGTCGACCTGCGTGCGCAGGGCGCGGTTGACCTCACCGACCTCGAGCTTGTCCATATCGAACGCCCGGTCGACACTCGGGTTCGGAGTGACTGTCACGATCATGCGGTCTGCACCTCCACGCCAGCGGCGCTGATTTCTTCGGCGAGCTCGCGCTCGATGCCCGAGTCGGTGATCAATAGGTCGATTGCTTCGATCGGGGCCACCCGGACGAAGTCCGCACGGCCGATCTTGGTGTGGTCCGCGAGGACGACGGCGCGGCGGGCGGACCGCACCAGAGCGCGCTTGACGTTCGCCTCGACCAGGTCGGGTGTCGTGAGCCCTTGGTCGACCGTGAGCCCGTTCGTCCCGATGAACGCGACGTCGGCGTAGATGTCCTCCAACGCGCGCAGCGTCCAGTCCCCGACGGCTGCCAGGGTGCGCCCTCGCACGATCCCGCCGAGCAGGTGGAGCGAGATGTTGGACCGGGCCGCGAGCAGCATCGCGATGGGCAGCGAATGGGTGACGACAGTGAGCTCGCGGTCGGTCGGCATGAGCTCCGCGAGGCGGACCGTGGTCGTGCCCGCGTCGAGGATGACCGAGCCGCTCTCGGGGATCTGCTCCAGCGCGAGCTTGGCGATGCGCTCCTTCTCCCCGGCGAACCGACCCTCGCGGTCGGCGATCGCAGGCTCGAAGCCGAGCCGCTCCACCGGGATGGCACCACCGTGCACACGCCGCAGGAGACCGTGCCGCTCGAGGGCCGTCAGGTCTCGTCGGACGGTCTCCGGTGTCACCGAGAGGGAACGAGCAAGGTCGTTGACGTCCACGCGTCCGTCGGCACGTGCAACGTTGAGGATCTGCTGATGCCTCTCAGGTGCGTACATACCGACTCCGTCGTCTCGAACACCCGCGGGCCGGATGTTTGTAGGACTCTTGTATACGCCCGTTTGGGCCCGAGGTCAACCCTATGGATGTCCGAATAGGTGGCCCGTGAGGCTCGCCCGTCCGGACACTTGTCGTGCCAGGCGCCTTCCCTGGGCCTTAAGACCCAGGCCGAGCGCCGCTGTGCGCCGCGGTGCGCCGCAGTGCGCAATCGGACGACAACGGACATCGCCCGGTCGCGCGCCGAGGGCACAAAACGACCTTAGCGCGGCGAGTACGGCGAGATGACGACCTCGACTCGCTGAAATTCCTTGAGGTCGGAGTACCCGGTCGTCGCCATCGCACGACGGAGCGCTCCGATGAGGTTGAGCGTCCCGTCGGCCGACCGTCCTGGGCCGAACAGGATCTCCTGGAGGCTGCCCACGGTGCCGACGCCGACCCGCTCGCCGCGTGGAAGCTGACGGTGGTGCGCCTCCGGCCCCCAGTGCCAACCGCGCCCCGGGGCCTCGCTCGCCCGCGCGAGCGCGGAACCCAGCATCACTGCGTCGGCTCCGCACGCGATCGCCTTGACGAGGTCACCGGACCTGCCCACACCGCCGTCGGCGATGACGTGGACGTAGCGGCCGCCGGACTCGTCAAGGTAGTCCCGCCGGGCTGCGGCGACATCGCCCACCGCGCTCGCCATGGGTGCGTGGATGCCGAGACTCACGCGGTTCGTGTGGGCTGCGCCTCCCCCGAAGCCCACCAGCACGCCGGCGGCGCCGGTCCGCATCAGGTGCAGCGCCGCCTGGTATGTCGCGGCGCCGCCCACGACCACCGGGACATCGAGCTCGTAGATGAAACGCTTGAGGTTGAGCGGCTCGGCCTGACCCGAGACGTGCTCGGCGGAGACAGTCGTCCCGCGGATGACGAACAGGTCCACCCCCGCGTCGACCACGGTGCGCCAGTACTGCTGAGTGCGCTGCGGGGAGAGGGCGCCCGCCACGGGTACGCCGCCGGCTCGGACCTCGCGCAGGCGTTGCGAGATGAGCTCGCCCTGGACCGGCGCCGAGTAGATCTCCTGCATCCGCGCGGTCGCGGACTCGGCCGGCAGCTCGGCGATCTCGTCGAGCAGCGGCTGAGGGTCCGCATAGCGCGTCCAGAGCCCCTCGAGGTCCAGCACCCCGATCCCGCCCAGCCTGCCGAGTGCGATCGCCGTCGCCGGGCTGGTCACGGAGTCCATCGGCGCGCCGAGCACGGGGACCTCGGCGTAGTAGGCGTCGATCTGCCACCCCACCGAGACTTCTTCGGGATCCCGCGTGCGCCGCGACGGCACGACCGCGATGTCGTCGAAGGAGTACGCGCGGCGCCCCCGCTTGCCCCGGCCGATCTCGATCTCGTTGCTCACGTGCCCGAACGTTACCCCTCGATCCGGACCTGCCGGGGTCGGCGTGGCCGGCGGTGTCAGACCCTCCTGGGAAGGTGCCGGAAGGCGCCCCCACGGCAGGAGGAGACATGATGAGCAGCTGGGCAGACGGCCCGCTCCTGGGTTTCGACACCGAGACCACCGGGGTGTCGCCGGAGACAGACCGAGTCGTGACCGCGGCTCTTGTCCGCCACGACCGGTCGGGCATCCGGACAACCACCTGGCTCGTCGACCCCGGCGTCGAGATCCCCGCGGGCGCCACCGGAATCCACGGGATCACGACGGCACACGCCAGGGCCCACGGGCAACCGGCCGGGCAGGCGCTCGCGGAGGTCGCCCGTCGATTGGCCGACGCCTTGCGTGCCGGGACGCCGGTCGTGGCGTTCAACGCCTCCTTCGACCTCACGATCCTCGAGGCCGAGCTGACGCGACACGGCCTGCCCACCGTTGCCGCGCTCCTGGGTCGAGCACCTGGCCCGATCCTCGACCCCCTGGTGCTCGACCGGGCGCTCGCCCGCTATCGGCCCGGAAAGCGTCGACTCGGGGACCTGTGCCGTGTCTACGGCATCGAGCCGAGCGCTGAGCTGCACACGGCGGAGGTCGACGTGATCGCCACCCTCGACGTGCTCCGCGCCCTCGCATCGCGTTACCCGCAGGTCGCAGCCATGCCGGCCGATCAGCTGCACGCCTGGCAGGTCACGGCCCACCGGCTGTGGGCCGAGCAATTCAACGGCTGGCGCCGAAGCCAGGGCTACGCCGGAGTCGGTGCACGGACCTGCTGGCCCGTCGGGCAGGTGACGACGCAGGACCTGCTCGAGGTCCCGGGCTAGCGGCCGACAGTCACGGGCGCGAGTAGTTCGGCGCTTCGACCGTCATCTGCACGTCGTGCGGGTGCGACTCCTTCAGGCCGGCCGCGGTGATCCGCACGAAGCGCCCACGCTCCTGGAGCTCGGCCACGGACCGCGCGCCGACGTAGAACATCGACTGCTGCAGCCCGCCAACGAGCTGACGCGCGACTGCGGCAAACGGGCCACGGTACGGGACCTGGCCCTCGATCCCCTCAGCGATCAGCTCGTCATCGGTCGCGACGTCGGCCTGGAAATACCGGTCCTTGGAGTAAGAGCGGCGGCCGCGGGAGGCCATCGCTCCGAGCGAGCCCATGCCCCGGTAGTGCTTGTACTGCTTTCCGTTGACGAAGACGAGCTGGCCAGGGCTCTCGTCGCAGCCGGCCAGGAGCGAGCCGAGCATCACGGTGTCGGCCCCGGCCACCAGGGCCTTGGCGATGTCCCCCGAGTACTGCAGGCCGCCGTCGCCGATGACCGGCACGCCGGCCGGCTTGCAGGCCAGCGCGGCCTGGTGGATGGCCGTGACCTGAGGCACACCGACGCCGGCCACGACCCTCGTCGTGCAGATCGAGCCCGGTCCGACGCCGACCTTGACCGCATCGACGCCCGCGTCGACGAGAGCCTGCGCACCTGCCCGGGTCGCGACGTTGCCGCCGATGACCTGGACTCCCCGGGTCGCTGGATCGGTCTTCAGTCGCCGCACGGTGTCGAGCAGGAGTCGTGCGTGCCCGTTGGCGGTGTCTGCGACGAGGACGTCGACGCCCGCTTCGACGAGAGCGACAGCCCGCTCCCACGCGTCTCCGTAGAAGCCGATGGCGGCACCGACGCGCAGCCTTCCGTCGGCGTCCTTGGTCGCGTGCGGGTACTGCTCGGACTTCACGAAGTCCTTGACCGTGATCAGGCCTCGGAGAACCCCGTGGTCGTCCACCAGGGGAAGCTTCTCCACCTTGTGCCGAGCGAGCAGCTCTGCCGCGCGCTCACGGGTGATCCCGACGGAGCCCGTGACCAGGGGCATCGGGGTCATGACCTCCCGAACCCGCCTGGTAGTGAACTCATCGGGGCGCACGAAGCGCAGGTCACGGTTGGTGATGATGCCGAGCAGCACGCCGTCGGGCTCGACGACGGGAAGCCCTGAGACGCGGTACTGCCCGCACAGGGCGTCGAGCTCGGCGAGAGACGCCTCCGGACCGACGGTCACCGGATCGGTGACCATGCCCGACTCCGACCGCTTCACGAGATCGACCTGGTGCGCCTGGTCCTCGATGGAGAGGTTGCGGTGGAGAACCCCGAGCCCGCCCTGGCGGGCCATGGCGATCGCCATCCGCGACTCGGTCACGGTGTCCATCGCCGCCGAGACGAGCGGGATCCGGACCGTGATCTCCCGGGTGAGGCGGGCACTGGTGTCGGCCTCGCTGGGGATGACGTCGGTCTCACCGGGCAGGAGCAGGACGTCGTCGTAGGTCAGTCCGAGGAAGCCGAACGGGTTGTCCGCCGATGACGGCGGCGGTGAGTCGATCACGGGCGAATCCTACGACGCCACGTCGCGGTGCCAGGACGGTCGCCCGGGCATCGCGGCGTGCAGCCCCGTGCCGGTCTGAGCCCACCCCGGGCTCGCCCGATGCGGACCGCCGGCCCAGCGGTCAGCAGCCGCCCGTCGGCGTGCCGGGCGCCTCGCCGGCGGCAGAACCGCCTGTCTCCTTGGCCGAACCGAGGACATCGACGATCTCGTGGACGGCACCGGGCAACGTTCGAACCCGCAGGACACCCGGCAGCCAGACGTCGGGCGCCTCGGGACCGATGAGGAACACCGGGACCTGCCCGCCCTCACCCGCCGCCCGCGCGAACTCCTCACTCCGCTCGGCCTCTCCGAAGATGCAGATCGCACCCGCCTCGACACCCTCGGCCACGGTCAGCAACGCACGGACGTCGTTGACCCGTGGATAGACGCGAGCGCAGACGCCTCGCTCGGCCAGCGCCGCCGCCAGGACGTGGCTCGCGAGCCGCGCGGCGGTGCCGGGCCCGGCCAGCAGGGCGACGCGGGCCCGCCTCCCGGAGCCGAGCCCGTCGGGGCCCTCGACGACGTCACGGACAGCCGACAGGACGGCCATGGCGAGCAGGGGTTCCGGTTCGCGCCCTGGACGGTCCCCCGGCTCGCGCTCCGCGAGGAATCCGAAGGCGGGCTGCGCGACGTCGAGCCAGGCCCCGAGGATGCCCCGGGCGCGCACTGCGCTGGCGAGCATGCCCCGCACCCGTGGCTCGGCTCCGTCGACGGCCGCGGCAGCAAGGCTCAGGCTGTCGACCCGCATCGGGCCGACCGGCTCACGGACCGCCGACAGCGCCGTCCCGCCGCGAGTGCTGGGGGCGCCTTGCGCGGCGACCCTCGCCGCATCCGACGGCGCTGCTCCGGACAGCGTCAGGCGGCGCATCGTCTCGAGTCGCGCGACGTCGTCCGGCGTGTAGCGCCGGTGGCTACCCGCGCTCCGGCCCGACGGCCCGAGTCCATAGCGTCGGTCCCAGGTGCGAAGAGTCGACGGCGCGACGCCCAGACGGGCGGCCACAGCCGCCACAGTCAGAGGCACGTCCGAGGCGAGGGCGTCATCGCCGGCGCTCGACCCCCGCTCGTCCGGCAGCCAGTCACCATCGGCCGGAGCGGCTCGACTCATCAGTCCTCCAAGAAGCACGAGTCTGCCGGGACGGAACTGTCTCGACGAATTGACCCCACGGATTCACGGTACCCCGTCGGCAGAACATTGACGCCGACGGCACGAATCCCCTGCTGCCGGGAACTTGAACAACTTGTGGCGCGGTATTACCGTGACCTTCTCGCCGGTCTGATCAAGGGAGGCACCACGATGGCCGAGTTGTCGCGCCTGCCCGGCCCCCTGATGGATCTGTGGGAATGGCAGTTTGCGGGTGCCTGCCGTCACGCCGAACCCTCAGCCTTCTTCCACCCCGAGGGGGAGCGCGGTGCCGCACGGCGCCGACGGGCGGACGCCGCCAAGGCGATCTGCGCCGAGTGCCCCGTGATTCGCGAATGCCGGTCGCACGCGCTGAGCGTCCGCGAGCCGTACGGAGTCTGGGGCGGGCTCACCGAAGAGGAACGCGCCGCGATCGACCCCGTCCTCCCGGGCATGCGCTGCGCCAGCTGACGGGCCCTCCCGGGGCCCATCGGCACGCGGTGGGCGGGTTCAACCAGGTCGGTCGCCGCTTGTGCACGAGCGCCCCGACCCCGCTCACCTGCGCACACGAGACCGAATCGCTTTCGAAACGCTGAAGGCCCTGGTCCCCTCACGGGGACCAGGGCCTTCCGACGACACCGGGCGAATCGCTAGGACGCGGCCCGGCGTGGCGTCACTTGGTGACGACGGCGAGGATGTCGCGCGCGGAGAGGATGAGGTACTCCTCGCCCGCGTACTTGACCTCCGTGCCCCCGTACTTGCTGAAGATCACGACGTCAT
>JAHECE010000111.1 GCA_024641895.1 Actinomycetales bacterium | reverse complement strand
ATCGGCGAGGAGTTGCCAGGTGAGCTCGAGCCGGTACCAGGCCATCCCGTACGTCCGCATCAGCCACCCCCAGTGGAGCAAGAACGCGACGATCTACCAGATCAACACGCGCAACTTCACGGCAGAGGGCACCTTCCGCGCGGCCGAGGCGCACCTGCCCCGCCTGGAGGACCTTGGAGCGGACATCCTGTGGCTGATGCCGATCCACCCGATCGGCGAGGTGAGTCGCAAGGGCACCCTGGGCAGCCCCTACGCCGTCAAGGACTACTTCGGCGTCAACCCGGAGCTCGGGACCCTGGCGGACCTCCAGCACTTCGTCGCGGCAGCGCACGCCCGCGGGATGAAGGTCATCCTGGACTGGGTCGCCAACCACACCGCGTGGGACAACAACCTCGTCACCGAGCACCCGGAGTGGTACCTGCGGGACTGGAAGGGCGACTTCTGCCCCACCCCGTGGTGGGACTGGGACGACATCATCGACCTCGACTACAAGGACCCGGCGCTGCGCGAGTACATGACGGGCGCGCTGAAGTACTGGGTCCGCGAGGCCGACGTCGACGGCTACCGGTGCGACGTCGCAGGCTTCGTGCCGAACGACTTCTGGGAGAACGCCCGCGCCGAGCTCGACGAGATCAAGCCGGTCTTCATGCTGGCCGAGTGGGACTCGAAGGACCTGCACGCCGGCGCCTTCGACATGACGTACTCCTGGCACTGGAACGACGTGGTGCACCGGATCTGCACGGGCACGCTGGACTGCAGCGCGCTCGAGATCTACTACGCCTGGAACGACAAGCACTGGCCCCGTGAGGCCATGCGCATGCTGTTCGTGAGCAACCACGACAAGAACGCGTGGGAGGGCACCGAGTTCGAGCAGTTCCGCGACGGTCTCGACGCGGCGATGGTTCTCTCCGTCGTGAGCGAGGGCATGCCGCTGATCTACAACGGTCAGGAGGCGGGCTACGACAAGCGCCTGGAGTTCTTCGAGCGGGACCCGATCCACTGGGTCGAGCACCGCTACGCCGACCTGTACCGGCGGCTCTTCGCCCTGAAGCACGCGAACTCTGCTCTGTGGAACGCCCCGTGGGGCGCTCGCATGGTCCGAGTGCCGAACAGCGACAAGACGAAGATCCTGAGCTTCGTGCGCCAGAACGCGGATCACAAGGTCTTCGCCGTCTTCAACTTCTCGGCCGAGCCCGTGACGGCCGGGTTCACCGAACCGCTCTTCACCGGGGCGTACACGGACTTCGGCTCGGGTGAGACGGTCGACTTCGCAGCCGATGCGACTGTGGACCTCGAGCCCTGGGGCTACCACATCTTCGTGAGCTGACCGGTGATGTCCGAGGCGGCGTTCGTGGAGCGGCGGCTCCGAGAGAGGCCCGACCTCGTCGAGTCGGTCGCCCGGGCAGTCACCGGCGCCGACTCCGCGAGGCTCGGGCCGTGGTCTGTCGAGGACCTGGCGCCGGGGCGCGCCGGGAATCCGACCTCGGGCGCGGTGATCCGCGTCGCTGGTGCCGCGCACGTCGACGGGCAGGAGGTTCGCTGGTCGGCCGTGCTCAAGGTGGTGCGGTCACCGGAAGGGCCGGAGGCCTACGACTCGCCCCAGAACCCGATCTACTGGCGGCGCGAGCTCGAGGTGGCGCGCTCGGGGCTGCTTTCCGGACTTGTCGGGCTCCGCGCCCCACGCTGCTACCGCATCGACGAGCCGGACGCCCGGACCGGATGGCTCTGGTCGGAGGACCTCGGCGAGCTCGACCGCGAGCCCTGGAGCGAGGTCGACTACCGCCGCGCGGCTCGGGCGCTTGCCCGGTTTCACGCCGTCACCCTCGGCCGGCCCCGTTCGGCCGGCCCGGACTGGCTCGATCGACCCGACTTCGTCGCCGATCTCGCTCAGCTCTGCCGTCCGATGTTCGGCGCGCTGATCGCCGGGGTGGACGCCGGGCGCGGTGCCTACGAGCCCCTGCTGGTGCCGGAGCTCGCCCCCGTGCTCGACCTGGTGCGCGATCCCGGACCCGTCCTGCGCCTGGCCTCCCGCGTGCCACCTGCCATCTGCCACAACGACTTCAACCTGGACAACCTGCTGCTCCGCCGGACGTCGCAGGGGCAGGACGAGGTCGTGGCGTTCGACTGGCAGATGGTCGGCGTCGCTTCGGTGAGCTCCGACCTGTCCCAGCTGCTGTGCTACCTGCCGGCGATGCTGCACGGGCGCCCGCGGGAGCAGGTCGAGCGATCCGTGGTCGCGGACTACGTGTCCGTGCTGGAGCAGCACGGGTTCGTCCTTGAGCCCGAGGCGGTGATGGCCGCGACGGTCGCCGACGGCGCGGCCCGGCAGGCCATGTTCGGGCTCTACATGTTGTGCTCGGAGCTCGAGGGCCGGGAGTCGGCAGGTGACGTCGACGGCGCCCGCTCCCTCGTCGAGCGGTTCGTGGCGGCCTGGGTGGCCGGCCCGGTGCCGGACCTGGTGCGACGGGCGCAGGCGCACGTGCGAGACGACTCGACCACCGGCCGGTTCAGCGACGGTCGCCCGGCCGCTCCTGGTTCGACGCCCGGCGGTACCAGCTGATCCGGTAGGGCAGCTCGTCCTTGCCCGTAGCCCAGCCGACGGCGGGCTCCCGCCGTTCGAGCTCCCACTCGGGCCCGATCTGAGGGGCGTAGGCGTCGCCGTCGACGGCAAGGTCGATGTCCGTGACCACGAGTTGGTCGGCGCAAGGCAGTGCCTCGGCGTAGACCTTGGCGCCGCCGCAGATCCACGCGCCGGCGCCGACCAGCTCGAGCGCGGCGTCCAGGCTGTCGGCCACCTCTGCGCCCTCTGCCACGAAGTCCGGCCGCCTCGAGAGCACGATGTTCCGGCGGCCCGGCAGGGGGCGGTAGGCGTCCGGCAGGGCGTCCCAGGAGGTACGGCCCATGATCACGGCATGGCCGCGGGTCTCGCGCCGGAAGTGGGCGAGGTCCTCCGGCAGGTGCCACGGGATGTCCCCGTCCAGCCCGATCACGCGGTCCCGGGCCTGCGCCCAGATCATCCCGAGGTTCACACCGCCACCGGCGCGCTGATCGCCGGGTGGTGCAGGTACCCGGTCACGCCGACGTGCTCGTACGTGTAGTCGAACAACGACGGCGCGGGTGCCAGCTCGAGGGTCGGGAAGGGGTAGGGCTCCCGCGTGAGCTGCGTCGTGACCTGCTCGACGTGGTTGTCGTAGATGTGGCAGTCGCCGCCGGTCCAGATGAAGTCGCCGACGCGCAGGCCCGTCTGCGCCGCGACCATGTGCGTCAGGAGCGCGTAGCTCGCGATGTTGAACGGCACCCCGAGAAACAGGTCGGCGCTGCGTTGATAGAGCTGGCAGGAGAGCCTGCCGTCGGCGACGTAGAACTGGAAGAAGGCGTGGCACGGAGCGAGGGCCATCGCGTCGAGCTCGGCGACGTTCCACGCCGAGACGATCATCCGGCGCGAGTCGGGATCCGCGCGCAAGGTCTCCAGGACGGCGCTGATCTGGTCGATGTGGCGCCCGTCCGGTGCGGGCCAGGACCGCCACTGGACACCGTAGACCGGCCCGAGCTCGCCGTCGGCGTCGGCCCACTCGTTCCAGATCCGCACGCCGTGCTCCTGCAGCCAGGCGACGTTGGAGTCGCCCCGCAGGAACCAGAGCAGCTCGTACACGATGGACTTCAGGTGCACGCGCTTGGTCGTGACGAGCGGGAATCCCTCGGACAGGTCGTACCGGAGCTGGTGGCCGAAGACGCTGCGCGTACCGGTGCCGGTGCGGTCCGACTTGTCCGTGCCGTGGGCCAGGACGTACCGGAGCAGGTCCTCGTACTGGGTGTTCACGTGGTCCTCGCGTCGATCAGGGCGGGGTAGCTCGTCGGCATCTCGACGGCCGGCAGCAGCCCGGGCCGCGGAAAGTCCGCGGGCGCCGGTCCGAACGCCCGGTTGACGCCCTGGATCATGGTCCCACCCAGCGCCCGGGCGCCGGTCGCGCCGATGACCGCGCCGATCCCGAACGGCGTGAGTCGCCCGAGGGCGAGGGCGGCCCCACCCGTGCCGGCGAAGCGCGCGGCTCGTTTGGCGAGCGTCTTGTTGACCGCCCGCACTGTCGTCAGGGGCAACCGGGACAGGAGCGTGCTGGCCCAGTAGACACTGCTCGTCCCGAGCTCCCGCTCGAAGAGGATCGAGCCCCGTTCGCCCAGCAGCGAAGCCAGCACGAGGGTCCGGCGGCGTTGGAGGTCGTCGAGCTCGACGCCGTGCACGTCGGCGACGGCGAGCGCGAGCATGCCCGAGGCCGCAAGGAAGGCGCCCGCCTGGCTTGTCGTCAGCACGATCGCCGTGCCCGTGCCGACCGCCGGCAGCGCGGCCGCGACGCCGACGGCGCCGCCGGTGCTCGTGACGGTGGCGAGGTAGCGCCGCTCGAGGATTCGGACGACCCGCCGCGGGCCGGCCGCCGGATAGCGCCGACGAATCCGGTCGACCTGCGCCCGGGCGACGCCGGACGGGAGGGCGACGGCCTGGTCGACGAGGTCCTCGAGCGTGGGGATCCGACGCAGCGATGGCATCGAGCGCTGTCCCCTACGCCTCGTCCGAGACGGTGACCTCGAGCTCGGCGCCGGCGTCGAGCGTGCGCCCGACGGTACAGCCGGCGTCGATCGCCCGCATCGCGACGGAGACGAGCACCTTGCGGTCTTCCGGGCTCAGCTCGGCGAGCGGCACGATGAGCTGCGTGAGCAGGGTGGCGTACCTGTTCTGGCCGGTGCCTGCGATGCTGCTCACGCCGACCTTGATCGGCGTGTCGGGGCCGAGGCGTCGTTGGACCGCGCGCTCGGCCGACATGCCGCTGCAGCCCGCGAGGGCGATCTTGAGGAGCTCGCCCGGGCTGAAGACGCCCGCGTCCGTGTGGGGGCCCATGCGCACCTCGGCGCCGCGGTCGTTGCGTCCGACGTAGGTCTTGGGTCCGACCCGCTCCGCCCAGAGGGTCGGGCTCGGCTGTGGGGCGGCGGTCGGCCCCGGCGTGGTGGGTGTCGTCATGGCCCGATCGTCGCACGAGCGTCCTCGGCCGAGCGAGCCCGGCGGCCCGTGGCGCGGCTGCAGACTGCGGCGAGGACCGAGGCCGTGCGGGAGCCCTCCGGGCGATGCCGCCCCGGTGTCAGTGGCGGGCGAGCCAGTCGAGTCCGACCCGGCGCTCTATCTCGACGGTGCGCTCGACCCGGTCGGCCAGGGCCTTCTCGACCGCCTTGCCGAAGAAGGGGATCGAGGCCTTGATCGCGCCCATCAACCGCAGCGAGCTCGTGCCGCCGGGTGCGGGGCTCAGCTCGAGGATCCCTGTCACCCGAACTGGTGCGCCGGTCACCTCGATCGCGAGCGTTCCTCGTCTGCCGCCGTCGGCGTCGGCCGCCTCCCACGCGTGGACCTCGTGGATCTCGAGCGGGCCGCCCACGAGTGAACGGTATGACGCGGGGATCTCGGTGTTCGGCATCTCGCGACGGGTGGCGATGGTCACCGCGCCGCGGGGCCCCTCGACGATCTCCACGATGCCCGGGGCGGCTCCGGAGGCCGCGATCTTCTGGATCACGTACGCCTCGGTGGCGAACATCTGCGCCACCGTGACGGCCGAGGCCGGGAACTCCACCTGGGCCGAGAACTCCACGGGCTTCCTCCTCGTCGTCCTGTTGCCCCTCGACCCTATCCGTGCGGGCAGCGGTCGTGCGACGCCCCTACTCTGAGCCCATGCCGACGTTCAGCGAGATGATCGGTTCCTACGGGACGATGTCTGCCAAGGATGTGGACTGGCTGCACCTCCTCGTCGGGGACTGGCAGGTCATCGCAGACCTCGCCTTCGCCGACCTCGTGCTCTGGCTGCCGACCGGCGACGGCGAGTTCCTCGCGGTCGCTCACGTGCGGCCTTCGACTGGCGCGACGGTGTACTACGACGACGTCGTCGGCACGTTCGCCTCGGCAGGGGTCAAGTCGACGCTGCAGAAGGCGTTGGACGAGCGTCGTTCCTGGCGCCCGCGCATGCCGCGCTGGGGCGGCGGCTACGCCGTGCGCGACGAGGCTGTTCCGGTGGTCCGGCAAGGTCAGGCGATCGCGGTGCTCGGCCGGCAGATGAACCTCGGGAGCGCCCGGACCCCGGGGCGCCTCGAGCTCAACTACCTCGAGGCGGCCAACGAGCTGTGCGCGATGGTGGCCCGCGGGGACTTCCCGTCCACGAACTCCGCGACCGGTCCTCGCCGCGGTGCGCCGCGGGTCGGAGACGGTTTCATCCGGCTCGACGCCGACGGCAACATTCAGTACGCGACGCCCAACGCCCTGAGCTCGTTCCACCGCTTCGGCGTCCTGGGTGACCTCGTCGGGCTCAATCTCGCGGAGGTCATCGCCGGCCAGCTCGAAGAGTCGTCGCTGGTCGACGAGTCACTGCCGGTGGTGGCCAAGGGTCGGGCGCAGTGGCGCACCGAGATCGAGACGAGGGGTGTGAGCATCTCGCTCCGGTCGGTGCCGCTGGCCGATGGTCAACGGCGGTTGGGCGCCGTCGTGCTGTGTCGGGACGTCTCGGAGCTGCGACGACGCGAACGGGAACTCATCACCAAGGACGCGACGATCCGCGAGATCCACCACAGGGTGAAGAACAACCTGCAGACGGTCGCCGCGTTGCTCCGGCTCCAGTCGCGGCGGGTGGCGTCGCCGGACGCCCGTTCTGCGCTCAACGAGGCCATGCGCCGGGTGTCGACCATCGCGCTCGTGCACGAGATGCTCTCGCAGACGATCAACGAGGTCGTCGATTTCGACGAGGTGTTCGGCCGTAGCCTCCGGCTCGCCGCAGACGTCGCCTCGGCGGGATCGGATGTGCGTACGGAGCGGCAGGGTGCGTTCGGTCTGGTCCGGGCCGACGACGCGACGGCCCTCGCCCTTGTCCTGACCGAGCTGGTCACCAACGCCGTCGAGCACGGCCTCCGGGGTGCCGGCGGCACGGTCACGATCAGCGCCGACCGGCACGGGCAGGACCTCGTCGCTCGGGTGATGGACGACGGCGTCGGGATGTCCGCGCCGTCGGAGTCCAGCACCGGCCTGGGCACGCAGATCGTGCGCACCCTGGTCCGGGGCGAGCTCAGCGGATCGATCGAGTGGGGGCCCGGGCCTGACGGCGGGACCGAGGTGGTCCTGCACGCCAAGCTCCGGGAGATGCGAGTGGTGCCGGCTTGACGCCCTGGCGTCGAGCGGCGAGCGCGCCGGTCACCCGGCGCGGCAGCACGATCAGCCGGCGCGGCGGGCTCGGGCCGTCCGACGCTTGAGCGCGCGGCGCTCGTCCTCGGACAGGCCACCCCACACGCCGGCGTCCTGGCCGGTCTCCAGAGCCCAGGACAAGCACGTGTCGACGACCGGGCAGCGACGGCACACGGCCTTCGCCTCCTCGATCTGCACGAGGGCGGGGCCGGTGTTGCCGATCGGGAAGAAGAGCTCGGGGTCCTCGGTCAAGCACGCAGCACGATGACGCCAGTCCATCAAGAAACAACTCCTCGGGGGGTTTGCCCTGCGCTCGGGAGACTTTGACCGGCGCGGACGTGAGGTGGCGAAAACTGTCTGAAACAACTGTCACATGCGCGTGAGCAGCGCACAAGGGTCCACGCGGATCGAATCGGCTCTGGGGTAGAGTCGTTCGTCACGTCGGAAATCCTGCGATCGACGGGCGATTGCCCCTATGGGGTGCCGATCTCGCCAATCACGCGACGTAAGGTGAACGCCGTGGCAGCCGCTGACGTTCCCTCACGACTCCGACCTCGGCTCTTGACCATCGGGTTGCTCGTGGTCCACCTCGAGGTCCTCGCGCTCGTGGCAGGGGGCGGGTTCCTCGCCGCGCAGGTCGTGCTCGGGCGGGCGGAGTACACCGGCCAGACGCTCGCGACCGCCCTGTTCGCTTGGCTCCTCGCACTCCTGCTCGGCCTCTCGGGCCGCGCGCTGTGGCGGTTTCGGCGTTGGGGTCGCGGCCCCGTCGTCACGTGGCAGCTGCTGCAGGGTGTCGTAGGGGTTGCCCAGCTCGACGTCGCGCCTGTGCTCGGTGGCCTCGTCGTGGCGTTGGCCCTCGTGGCCCTCGTGGGCCTGCTCGCTCCGGCCTCCGTCGCGGCGACCGCCGGCGAGGGCGCCGGTTCCGCCTGACAGGTCCACCGCATCACGTGCCCTTGCTCGCAGGGAGGGGCAGCTGCACGGGCACCGCGCGCTGCGCTCCGACGAGGACCCCGCGGCCCGGGCGGCGCGGCTCGGCGGGGTCGGCGTGCGGGAGCACGTCGCCGGCGGCCAGGTGGCCGGCGCCGCCACGCAGCGGTGCCAGCACGAGGACGTCGCGAGAGTCTTTCAGGAGGGCAGTCAGGCCGCTGTACCCGCTGCTGAGGTTGCTCGTCCGGGCGACCGCGACGACGACGCCGCGGCGGTCGCGCCACTGCTGGGCGGCGTGGTCGGCCGCGTCTCGATCGAGGA
>JAHECE010000110.1 GCA_024641895.1 Actinomycetales bacterium | reverse complement strand
CCCCGCGAAGAGCACGCCGAGCCCCTGGTGCGTGGGCCCCACCTGCCGGTGGAAGTGCCCGGAGAGCTGCAGGCTGATGCACCCCGACGACATCGGGGTGATGCCGGCACGCGGGTTGTGCACCAAGAGGATGTCGATCGGGTCGCCGTCCTGGTCGGACGCGCACGCGCGCTCGGCGAGCCGCAGCCCCATCTGCGAGCGGCTCTCGTCGCCCCGCAGCCGCGTTCCCTCGGTCACGGTCGTGATGCTCGGTTCCGCGTCACCCAGGATCCGCACGCCCTCGACGGTCACAGGTTCCCCGGTGAGCACCGTGAAACCGGCGCGGCCCTCCTGCTCGGTTGTCTGTGAGCTGTCGTGGTTGCCGTCTGCGACGACCACCGGGACGCCGTCCGGGATCGCCTGCGCGAGCGCGTCGACGCAGAACTGCTCGACGCTCGTGCCGGAGATGACGGTGTCGCCGGCGTTCAGGACGGCAACCGCTCCCGACCGGCGGACGGCCTCGCCGACGACGGTCGACATCCCGACGTTGCAGTGCAGGTCGGTGACCATCAAGAAGGTGACGAAGTCCTCGGGGGCCCCGCTCGGCGCCGGCACAGGGACCGGCGTCCGAGTCGGCTCGGTCGTCGGAGTCGGGACTTCCTCCGCGGCTGCCGCCGCATCGCCGATGGCGTCGCTCTCGGACGAGGGCGCTGCGCTGCCCGCACCGGCGCCGTCGGCGGAATCCGTCGCACCGTCGGCCCCCTCGCTGCCGGTCGGGGCGTCGCCCGCGCCCGCATCGCCGAGCGTCTTCACCACCGCGTACGGGATGGGCGCACGCGCCTCGGGGTCGCGCGCATAGGCGGCCGCCAGGTTGGCGGCGGCGGAGTCGTAGAACTCGCGGTTGGTCTCGATGGCAGCGAGGGCGGTGGCGCCGTAGGTGTCGATGAGGTCGCCGAGGCGGCCGACGATCCGCGCCTCGGCGAGCGGCGTGCCCGCGAGAACGACGGAGGTGCGCCCCACGGCCCTCGGGCGCAAGGCCCAGTCTCGCAGCGGGACGACCAGCACGCTCACGGCGACCGCGACAACGAGCACGGCCACCCCCGGCCTGTGCAGGACGGCACGGATCTCCACCCGTAGCGACCCGCGCCTCGAGCCCAGGCGCCCGGCCGCGACCAGGACGAGCAGCACGGACCACAGGAGGACGATCCGGGTGACCGCGTCGGTCGCGAGGTCCCGGACTGCCTTGCGCACCGCGAGGTCCGGCTGCGTGAAGAACTGGATGTAGCCGTCCAGATCCCCCGCGAGCGCCAGCTCGGGCGAACCACCGACCGACGAGAGGTCCGCCGGGATCTCCCGCACGAGCACCTCGACGCCGAGGGGCCAGGGCAAGGGCGACGCCAGCATCAGCGAGCCGAGCGGACCCAGGTCCACCAACACGACGTGGTCCGTGGTGACGGCGTACCGGGCGCGGTGGGGACCGAGCGAGCCGTCGACGGCGGCGGTCGGCACCGCGACGACGGTGGCGACCAGGCCGGTGAGGACGACCGCCAGAAGGCCCAGGCCTCGTGCTCCTGTGCCGGGGCGGCGCGACCCGTCTCGGCTCGCACCGAAGGCCGCTCGGAGCGAATCCCACGCGCGGACGATCACGAGTCCCAGTCTCGCTTCAACGGGCGGGTCGGCGCACAGCCTTCCCACCAGGGGTTACTGGTAGCTGATCAGGTGCGGGACGGGGTCGAGGCGCATCGTCTGCTCCGGGTTGAGCATCGGGACGTCCTCGTCGTAGAAGTTCTTCCACCCCCAGTACACCTGCGGAGCGTTGGCCCGCAGCACGTTCCAGGTGGTGTTCTTCGCCGGCTGGGAGCCCTGACCGTCGACGTGGATCATCATCGCCAGCTCACTGCGCGAGGTGTCGAGGCGGTCGCGGTCCTGGACCATCGAGAGCCGGAACTGGTGGACGACGAACAACTTCTGGGGGAGATGGTTCTCCCTGGTGAGCCCCGCGACGTAGTCGACCACCTGATTGACCTCGTCGATGCCGACTCTCCCGATCTGCCTCAGGTGCACCTGGTCGGGCGCCAGCCGCCACTCCGGGTCGAGGGCCAGGCCCACGTGCGGCAGGAGCAGCAGCTCCTCGTACATCTTCGCCTGCGTGAGGAAGTCGCTCCGGCCGGGCTGGAGGTCCAGGACGACGAAGACCCCGGCCTCCGACGCCGCATCGACCAGTGGCCGCAGCTCCGAGACCGGTCGGGCGGCCGAGTAGTCGCCGTCCGGTCCCGCGCCCGCCGAGGCGATGCTCGCGATGATCTCGAGCGAGGGGACCATCGTGTCCTGCGTGTACGGCTGCAACGCCTCAGCGTGCTGGCGTGCCCGGGCGATCGTCTCCGGGATGCCCTGCTCGCCGAGGACCCCGAGGGCTCCCGATCCCGGGGTGCCGTAGAGCGCCGCCAACCGCTTGCCTGCGAACACCAGCTGCGTCCCGCCAGGAAGCTCGACGCCTGTGGCGGCGGTGGCGACGCGCCAGGCGAGCGTCTCCGGCGAGCCGAAGCCCGCACCGAGGCCCACGACAGCGGTCGGCTTCGCGAGAGCCAACCCGGCGATCGTCTCGCTCGAGGCGCGCGGGTCTCCACCAGGGACGCTGAGGACGTCCGCCCCCGCCGCGCGCACCGTGCCGACCGCAGCCGCCTGCAGCGCCGAGCCGTCGGACAGCACGACGACCCCCGAGACCCGGGTCGTCTCGGCAAGGACCGGCAGGACCGGCTGGTTGCCCGGCGTCGTGGTGGCGGTCGGCTCGGGCTCCGGCGCAGGCGCGCCTTCGAGCCGGAGCACGGTCGGCGACGCCGGGTCGAGACTCGCGAGTGCGGCGACCTGCCCGCCCTCGACCACCGGATCGCTGTCAACGAGCTCGAGTCCGAACACGGCAGCGATCGAGGCAGCGTCCGCCGGCAGCTGAACGAGCTCGACCGGGACCGGCGACTCGCGGTCGACGCCGACTTCCCGTCCAGCGTCCGCGGCGCGGACGACGTCGGTTCTACCGCCTGCAGTCTCAGAGCCGTCCGCCACAAGGCGAACGCTCGCCCGGACCGGACCACCTCGGGCCTGCGGTGCGGTCGCCTGCCCGCCCCCGGCCGGCTCGCCTTCTGCAGAGTCGTCCGGACCGTTCTGCTCAGCGCCCGGCAGCAGCGCGGCCACGTCGCCCACACCGACGACGGTCTGCGTGCCGAGCCTCGCGAGCTCCTCGTCGAGGAGCTCCGCCGTCTCGGCACCGCCGGCCAGCAGCACCGGGACGCCCAGCGCGACGGCTATCGAAGCGCCGGAGAGCTCGCTCGCCGCATCCCCCGCCGGCACCACGACGGCGACCGGCGCTCGTTCGAAGAAGGCACGGCTCGCCTGCACGGCGAGCTCCGCCGGATCTGCCGAGCCGAGCACCGAGGTCGCCGCCCTCGGCTCCTGCGCCACGGCGGTGACGGTCGGCACCGGCTCGGGACCGGCCGCGGTGCACCCCGCGAGCGCCACGACCGCAACCAGCGCGAGGACGGGAAGCCCTCGAACGTCCGCGAGGCGTGGTGCCAGTGGGCTGTGCGGCATTCTTGGGCTCCCGGGGGCGGTCGACGACGGAACGAACGCGGCCGTCGATGGCACGGTTCCCTGGGGCAAGGCTATGGCGCACCTCCGACAACACCGCACCGACCCGCGTGGCCCGGGGCGACCCGCCGGGCACCGACCCGCGCTCCATCGACTCCACCTCGACGACAATGCCGCCATGGTCTCGATGCCCCGGATCCGGCTGGCCACGCTCGACGTCTCGAGCCGCACGGGGACGTTTCTCGGCGCGTTCGCCAACGGGCTCTCCTTCCAGCCGAACCTTCTCCCGCGGGACAGTCGCGGCCAGGCCCTCGTCAGCGGCATCGCGGCCGCATCGGCCTTCGGCTGGGGCAGCGCCTCGCACTCGTTGCTGCGCTCGGTCGCCAACCGGCTGCCGGGCGCACGCGCCACCCGCCTCGGCCGGCTGGTCTCCGGCGCCTCGGTCGACGTCGTCGCAGCTCTCGGCGGACTCGCGGTTGCGCGGGCGCTGCCCACTCGCGAGGGCGAACCTGCCGCCCGGGCCGTGCTTCGACTCGCCTCCGCCGCCACAGCCGCTACGGCGTCCGCCGGCCTCGTGGCCGACGTGCTCGAGCCGGGCCGTGGCCGACCCGGCAACCGGATGACCTCGACAGCCGTGACCCTGGCCGCGTGGTCGACGGGATACCTGATCTCGCGCGGTGGCGTCCGCGGCTCGGTCGACCGAGCCGGTGAGGGGCCGCGCGAGGAGATGGTCCGCGAGGTGGACCTGCCGAAGGCGTCCGCCGCCGGCATGGGGGTCATGGCGGCCCTGCTCGGCTTCGCCTGGCTGGAGTCCCGACTGAGCGACCTCGCAGCGAGCGGCGCAGCGGCCGCGCTCGGCGGGGAGTCGGACGACCACCGCACCCTGGGCCGCGCCCTGGTGTGGGCCGGCATCGGGACCAGCGGCTGGTGGGCCCTGACCCGCGTCAACGCCCGGCTCACGCTCGCTCTCGACGTCGTCGAGCCGGCGCACGCGAAGCCGCCGGTCACGCCGGAGATCACCGCCGGGCCCGGCAGTCACATCCCCTGGTCGGCCCAGTCACGAGAGAGCCGGCGCTGGCTCACCATGGCGCTCTCCCCGGAGGCGATCGAGGAGGTCGTGGGCGAGCCCGCCGCACAGCCGATCCGCCTCTACTCGGCACTCGGCGCCGCGACGACGACTCAGGAGCGCGCCGAGCTCCTGCTCGCCGAGATCGATCGCACCGGGGCGCTGCGCCGTCCCGTCTTCACGCTCTTCTCCCCCACCGGCTCCGGGTACGTCAGCTATGTCGGTACCGAGACCATCGAGTACCTCACCAGGGGCCGGTGCGCATCCGCGGCCATCCAGTACTCGGTCCTGCCGTCCGCGCTCTCCCTGACCAAGGTGAGGTACGGGGCAGATCAGACGCGCATCGTCTACAACGGGATCGTCGCCCGTCTGCTGGCGATGCCGGCGCACGAGCGCCCTCGCTTCTACCTGGTCGGCGAGTCCCTGGGCGCGGACGTCTCGCAGGAACCGTTCGCCGGCCAGGGCATCGGCGCAGTCGACGGCCTCGGGCTCGACGGCGCGCTCTGGTTGGGCACCCCGGCCAGCAGCGAGTGGCGCGAGCAGCTCTGGGGCGCCCGGCCGCTCGGGACGGCGCCCGAGGTCGGCCCCGGTGACGCGTTCCTGCCCAGGTCCATCGGCGACTGGGTGGACCTCGACGACGACCAGCGGAACCACGTCCGCTACCTCTTCCTCCAGAACGGCAACGACCCGATACCGAAGATGAACGTCCCCATGCTGTGGCGCCGACCGCCATGGCTCGGTCCGGACCACGAGCGTCCGCCGGGGGCCCCGCGGCACACCTGGTGGCTACCCGTGACGACGTTCTTCTCGACGTTCGCCGACGTGCAGAACTCCCTGACGGTGGTCCCGGGGGTGTTCGGCGAGGGCGGTCACGACTACCGCCGGGTGATGCCCGCAGTGATCCGCGAGCTGTTCCGGCTCCACGTCACCGACCTGCAGATGGAGCGCGTCGAAGCCGCCTTGCGACGGCGCGAGCTCGTGTGGGGGGTTCGGCGGCGATGGCTCGCGGCTCTCGCTGCCCCGCCGCGGCGCCGGGCGGGGGCGCTCGCGAGCGTTGTCGCCGATGTGCAGACGTGGACCGGCCAGGAGGCCACCGAGGACTCGGTTCGCGCTCTGGCCGAGACCCGGGTCTGAGCGCTCGACGTCGAGATGGGACGACGTCCGAGATCGGGGCCGACCTCCTGCGTCTACTTTCCCTGGCCCCTGAGGTACTTGGCGTCGTCGTTGACGTACGCGTAGTAGAGCCCGATGAGCAGACCGCCGCCGACGAAGTTGCCCGCGAGCGCGATCAGCACGTTCCCGACCGCCAGCCCGAAGTCGACGCTCTCCTTGAGTCCGACGATCGAGAAGAGCACCGTGTTCGCCACCGAGTGCTCGAACCCGAGGAAGGCGAAGATGAAGACGGAGACGATCATCACGATGCTCTTCGTGATGTCTTCCTTGATCAGTCCGTTGTACACCAGCAGCATCGCCAGGTTGATCATGAAGTTGCACAGGATCGCCCTGACGAAGAGATCGCCCATGCCGGCGACCCCGCCGCTCATGTACGCCAGCTTGGCCTCGACCGAGTGCGACATCTCCTCCAGCACCGTGCCCTCGGCGAGCGTGCTGAACCTGAGCAGGATCGCGACGAACAGCCCGCCGAGGAAGTTGCCGAAGTAGCAGAGGGTCAACAGGCGCAAGCCCTTGAGCCAGCCGATGCGACGGTGGTACGCCCCGATCGACACGATCATCATGTTCGAGGTGAGCAGCTCGGACTTCGAGTAGTAGATGAAGACGAGGGCGAAGCCGAAGGTGAAGGCACCGATGAGCTTGCCCACGTTGTGCAGCGACGTGCCACCCCACTCCATGGCGTCGAAGCTCGCGATGATCGTGTAGTTCGTCGCATAGAGCAGCCCGATGAGGATTCCGGCCATCGCCGCCCGCTGGATGTACCGGCGCGCCAGGTCGCCCGACATCGCCGTCTTGGTCTCCAGCGCCTCGAGCACCGTACCGATGAAGGCTTTGCCTGGGAACAGGGGGTTCGTCACCGTGCTCATGGCGCCTACGTTCTCACGACCGCGCCCGCGAACTGCGGCCAATGGCCCGCCCATTGCACCGGGTTCGCTGTGATGATGAGTCGAGGCGCGGACGCATGCCCTACCGGGCCGAGACCTGCGAGGAGGCCTGGTGGGCAAGCTCAGCATCATCTCCGACATGGACGGCGTCATCTACCGTGGCAAGGAGCTGATCCCCGGCGCGCAGAACTTCATCGACCGCATGCGCGACGCCGAGGTGAACTTCCTCTTCCTGACGAACAACTCCGAGCAGACGCCGCGCGACCTGGTCCGCAAGCTCGCCGGCCTCGGCATCCACGGCCTGGGCGAGGAGAACTTCATCACCTCAGCGATGGCGGCCGCCCAGTTCGTCGCCTCCCAGCGGCCTGGCGGCTCCGCCTACGTGATCGGCGGCGCCGGCACGACCGCCGAGCTCTACGGCGTCGGGTACTCCCTCACCGAGTCCGACCCGGACTACGTGATCGTCGGCAAGACGGCGTCGTTCAGCTTCCCACAGCTGAAGAAGGCCACCGAGCTCATCAACGCCGGCGCCAGGTTCATCGGCACCAACCCCGACATGGTCGACCCGGTCGAGGGCGGCACCGAGCCGGCCGCCGGCGTCCTGCTGGCCGCCATCGCCGCGGCGACCGGCAAGCAGCCGTACATCGTGGGCAAGCCGAACGCGCTCATGATGATCTACGCCCGCCGCATGCTGAACACCCAGGCGGAGGACTGCGTGATGATCGGCGACCGGATGGACACCGACATCGTCGGCGGGCTGGAGGCGGGCATGCGAACCTGCCTCGTGCTCTCGGGTGTCTCCACCCGAGCGAGCCTCGAGGAGTTCCCCTACGCGCCCACGTTCATCCGCTCGAGCGTCGCCGACATCGACCTCGACGAGCTCGCCGGCCCGACCCGAGCCTGAGGAGTCGACCCGTGGAGATCCAGATCCCGTCGCTGATGCGGATCAAGCCGCACGCGCTCTACCGGCTCGGGAAGTACCTGCGCAAGAACGGGCTGAACAAGGTCGCCGTCTTCTACGGAGAGGGCATCAAGGAGCTGGTCGGGGAGACCGTCGAGATCTCGCTCGACTCCTCGGAGATCCACGTCGTCGTCGAGGAGGTGGTGCACGGCCACGCCGTCGAGGACGCGGTCACCCACGCCTTCCGGCTCCCGCGCGAGGCCCAGGGCATCGTCGCCGTGGGTGGCGGGGTGGCGATCGACTTCGCGAAGTACGCCGGGTTCCTCACTCAGCTACCGGTGATCGCGGTGCCGACGGCGATCTCCAACGACGGGTTCGCCTCCCCAGGAGCGAGCCTTACCGTCGGCGGTCGGCGCACCAGCTGCCGAGCGCGGATCCCCTTCGGCGTCGTCATCGACACACTCGTGCTGAAGAACTCGCCGGCGAACCTCACCTACTCGGGAATCGGCGACCTGATCTCGAAGTACTCCTCGATCGCCGACTGGAAGCTCTCGTACCACGCCACCGGCGAGCCGGTGAACGACTTCGCGGTGATGATCTCGATGCAGAGCGTCGCCAACCTCGTGAACCACCCGGTCAAGAGCCTCGAGGACCTCGACTTCCTCCAGCTCGTCGCCGGCGCGCTCGTCATGAGCGGGGTCGCGATGGAGGTGTCGGGTTCCTCCCGTCCGGCATCAGGGAGCGAGCACCTCATCTCGCACGCCTACGACAAGGTGGCCGAACGACCACGCCAGCACGGCCTGCAGGTCGGGGTCGCCACGCTGGGCACCATGTGGCTCCAGGAGAACCCCCAGCTACCCACCGTGCTTCGGTTCTACGAAGACACGGGCTTCACCGCCCACCTGTCGGAGCGCCCGCTCGACCGAGCCACGTTCGTGCGGGCGATCGGCGAGGCGAC